>JBJFHC010000051.1:0-21330 GCA_051893275.1 Erysipelotrichaceae bacterium
GTGGAGAAACAGTTGAAGAAGCTATTTCTAATGGAAACGATGCCAAACTGGCCTGGCTTGAGGCAGCACTTGAACAGGGCATGACAATTAACGAACCAGCTATTTAAAAAGAGAAGATTGTACTTCTCTTTTTAAATTATGAAATATGAATAATCAGCACATAGGCCAGAACCACACAGATACAGATAACCATGCACAGAAGCGCAAATGATAATGTATCAGAAAGCTCATGCGTAGTCATTGAAATAGTACGGTTAGTCTTATAGACCTTTCTGGCAATCTCATCATCGTCGTTGCCCTTAATTCTGTCAAACAGATGGGCAATTTTATAGGTGAAACTGTCATAAACAAGATCGGTATGGAATACCTTTGTTTCCTTATATACTGTTAGTCTCAAAAGATAAATAAGGGCATCTACTGAATCTGAAAGTATATGAGATATTATTTCAGCCAGACGCTTAATACATCTGTAGAACCAGCCTGTCACGATGTTGTTCGCAAAAACACTGCTTACTGCACCACAGATATAAGGCAACACATCCAGCAATAATGGACGATAAATCATATCCTCCAGGTCCAGATCCTTTGGCCATAAATCAACATATTCGCCATCCCTGATCATAAACTTTCTTACTATAAAGACATAGACCAGTGCACCAATCAGAATTGATATCAAACCACCCTTTAAATTCTCAAAAGAATAGAAATGAATTGTGTGTTCTAATTCTGCTCCATTAAAGAAAGGCATACATACTTCCGCAATATTCATCATAGACTTGCTGGCAGTTAAACCAAGAACTGGTATCAGTACTGCAGATGCACATAGCGCAAAACATGACATCCAGGACCAGTACTTCTTATTTCCGGTATAACCCTTTCCATCCTCAATAAAGATACAGATATAAAGCTTAGACATATAAGCCAGTGTAAGACCACCCGAGATTAAGAATATCCATTCAATTACTTTAAGATATGCTCCATAGAAATAGGAACCCTCGACAATAGCCTCATGAATAAGCGTTTTAGAAATATAGCCATTAAGACCAGGAATACCTGCAATACCGGCGGCTGCCATAAGGAAACAGATATTAAGGATAATCTTTCCCTTACCAAAGCCCTGTATCTCATTCAGATTCAGCTTATGCAGATTCATATAGATTACACCAGCCGCCATAAAAAGAACCAGCTTAAACAGAGAGTGATTCATCATATGCAGAATTGCACCTCTGGCTGCCAAAGCATTCTCATGTCCCAGAAGCACCATCATACCCACAGCCACCAGAATAAAGCCAATCTGGCTCATTGATGAACAGGCCAGTGTACGCTTAAGATCGATAGAAAACAGTGCCAGCAATGCACCCAGGAACATCGTAATAGTTCCAAGGATTAAGATTAAATTACCCCATGGCAGATCAAATCTGAAGATATTGACCGTAATGGCCACAATTCCAAAAATACCAGACTTGGTTAAAACACCAGACAGCAAGCTCGATGCTGGCGCTGGGGCAACCGGATGTGCCTTAGGAAGCCAGATATGCAAAGGAAACATACCGGCCTTGGCACCAAAACCCACAAGTATACAGATGCCAGCTGCATACAATATAGATTTATTATCATATACTGCAGCCAGGTCATAAAGCTTAGAAAGCTCTAATGTTCCTAAGGCATACTGTACAAGGAACAGACCCATTAAAGCTGTTAAACCACCAATAACCGCTACTGCCAGATAAGTCTTGGCAGCCCGAATAGCCCCCTCCGTTTCTTCCTGAATAACCCATGGGAAGGAAGTAAAAGACATTACTTCAAAGAAGACAAAACAACTGAACAAATCCTTAGACAGGAAGACACCCAGTGTTGCTGCCTCAGTCATCAGATTAAAGAAGAAATAACGGCTCAGCTTATGATGATGCCTGAAATAGTCTCTTGAAAGAAACATCGTCATCATCCACATAAAAGTAATGATAATTGAATAAACCTTTCTGAAACCATCACTCATTAAATGAATACCCTGATCACAGATAAAATCAATATCAAACACCATATCCGGACTTATTGCCATATACATGGCAAAAATAAACATCAGAATGGTAGTTAATAAAGCTATAACATAATATACTTTCTCATTCTTTCTGAATAAGAGCCAGCCAATAAAGACTATAAACATTTCAACAAAAATAATACCCAGCATAACTCACCTACCATACAATATTATTTGCCACAATCACTTCAATCACATCAATTAAAGGCTGACAGTTAAGTCCAAGAACGATAATACTTATAGCCAGTATTACCATTGGCACACACATAAGTGGACCTGCCTCATGGGTATTTTCATGAACACTCAGATCAGCATTTCCATCAGGGAAGAAAGCCCTTCTTACCGGCGTCAGAGAATAAATGGCGGTAAGCAGTGCTGATATTAAGATAGCCGCAAAACCACAATAAGCCAAAGGCGATGCTGTCTTTACAGCTGCATCAAGAAGCAGATATTTTGAAATAAAGCCTGTAAATGGCGGTATGCCTGTTAAAGCCAGGGCAGCTATGGTATAACAGCCAAAGGTGATTGGCATCTTATAGCCCACTCCATCAAGATCCATGACATATTCCCTATGAGTTTTATGCATAAATGCACCAACACAAAAGAAACCCAGAATCTTAAAACCGGCATGGAAAGCCATATGCAATAATCCGGCTGTCAGACCCCATTCATTCATTAACAGTACACCAAACAGAATATAGCTCAGGTTGGCAACTGTTGAATAAGCCATTCTTCTTTTAAAATGAATCTCCTTTAAAGCCATACTTGAACCATAGACAATGGTAAATATCGCAAAACATAAAGGAATATATTGCGCAAATGTTCCCTTTAAAACCTCCACACCATAGCCAAAATAAGTAAGGCGGATAATCGCAAAGACACCAGCCTTAACGACCGCCACGGCATGTAAGAGTGCCGTTACTGGCGTAGGTGCGCAGGACGCCTTAGGCAGCCAGATATGAAGTGGAAATACTGCCGCCTTGACGCCAAAGCCAAAGAAACCAAACAGATAAAAGAGACTGGTCAGAAAACTCTTCTCCATCTCTGGATTCATTATCTGATACATCATGGAACCAAAACCAAAGGCTGCACCACCAATTGATAAAGCCAGATAGACTCTGGCGGCTCTTGTTGCCTCCACCGTCTTGGTAAAAAATACCAGCGGCATAGTAGAAAGCGTCAAAAGCTCATAGAACATATATAAGGTAAAGAAATCATTGCTGAGCGCAACACCAACAGTTACACCATAGGCAATAAGGAAAAACAGAAAGAAAGTATTTAAACGCTCATCATGCTCAAGATACTCAAAGGCATATAAAGTAGTAAGCGGCCAAAGAAGCGAAACAATTCCTGCGAAAAACTTGCCCAGACCATCAAGATTAAGCGAGAGAACCAGCTTATCAGTAAATCGAAGTACATCATAGCTTCCTTCCACACCATTTAGAATTAAAGCCCACATCAGTATCGATGTAAGCATAACTGTTCCAAAAGTAACCAGTCTGATGGCCTTTTCACTCTTTAAACGATAAACAAATACCGACACAACAATAGGTATCAGTATAACTGTAAGCAGCAGATACCGGCTCATTAGAATAAACCTCTGACAATCACATCAAACAAAGGCTTCAGATAACCTGAACCAATACCCATTAATAAAGCCAGAGCTGCCAGCACCACAAGGGGAACAATCATCCTTAAACCACCCTCATCATTATCCTCAACCTCAACTCCTTCACCAGGGAAGAAACCATCAATGGTAATTGGAAGCAGATAGCCAGCTGTAAGCAGAGCACTTATCAAAAGTACAACCGGACCGGTATAATTAAACACCTCAAGGCCACTGTTCAAAGCTCCCATTGCCAGATACCACTTAGACACAAAACCGGCAAAAGGCGGAATACCAATTAAAGATAATGAAGCCAGAGTGAAACAGATAAAAGTCAGAGGCATTGCCTTGCCCATACCCTTCAGCTCGTCAACATTATGCTTACCGGTATTAAAAATAATTGAACCCGCAAACAGGAACAGACAGATCTTAACTGCCCCGTGGAACAGAATCTGCATCAGAGATCCTGTAAATGCTGTTTCATTAAAAAGAAACAGACCAAACAGAACATAGGAAATCTGCGAAACTGAAGAATAAGCCAGACGCTTCTTTAACACCTTCTCACGATAAGCCATCATTGAACCCATAAATACGGTAATCAAAGCCAGTGTCAATAATGCATACTGAACCCAGCTTCCATATAGAAAATCAGTACCAACCACATAATAAATAATACGGATGATAGCCAGCACACCAGCCTTGGTGATAATACCAGACAGCACGGCCGAAGCAGGTGCTGGTGCAACCGGGTGGGCAGTAGGCAGCCAGCCATGCAGCGGATACATACCAGCCTTGGCGCCAAAACCAATTGTCCCGATAAGAACCATTACATAGATTAAAGTCCTATGATTAAAAGCCTCAGCTATTAAATTTCCACCGGCGACAAAATCCGTTGAATTAACATAATTAGCCAATACAAAGATACAGCCTAAAGCCAGAAAGGCACCGGCAATCGAATAGAACAGATACTTAAGCGCAGCACCAATTGATTCCTTAGTCTTCTCATGCAGAACCAGCGGCATTGATAATAATGTAATCATTTCAAAAAAGAAATACATCGAAACAAGATTACATGACATATCCATGCCCATTAAACCAAACAGAGATAAAAGGAAGAATAAATAGAAGTTCTCTTCTGGGAAAGCATCATGTTCATGTTCCATGTATTTAGATGCGAAAATTCCCGCAAAAAGAAAACCAAAAGAAGCGATAACCATAAACAGCTTGGATAGATTATCAATCTCCATTTCCACCTTTAAAATATCGCTCATTGAAAATAGCGTAAATCTTGCCGGTTCACCAAGAACCATACATACAGTAAGCACACATTCAGCCATTAATACTACTATCAGAAAGTTTCGTTTAATCCTGATATCCGTACTTACAAACTTAATTAACAGTGCCGCAATTACCGGTAAAATCAGACTGCTCAACATTAAACCTGTCATTTTAATTCCCCCTTAAAATACCATTAACGCATTATTGATAATATCCAGAAGTCTTGAACCAATAACGCCCGCAACTATATTAGTCATCACAAATACCCCCATACTCAACATATAGGCCTTAGAAGGAAGAACCTTATTTACCTTCTCTTCAGGCTTGGTGTTGTATATGGTAATAATTGTCCTTGTAAAATATAAAGTGTTTAAAATTGTCGAAATAATCAAGACCACCAGTGTAACTACTATCATCCACTTCGCATTATCAAATACTGAAGTAGCGATAATAAACTTCGAAATAAAGCCCATGGTCAATGGAAAACCTATCATCGACAGCGCCTCTATTGTAAAGACAGCTGAAGAAAATGGATCTCTTTTACCGGCACCCTCAATATTCTTAAACTTCTTGGCACCTCCTGAAACCTTAGACAGACGATAAGAAGTAAGAAACAGGGCTGGTTTGGTAAATGAATGATTAAATATCTGATAAAGACTGGCAACTACGCCAACTGTTGGTGAAATACCAAAGGCGAAATAAATATAGCCAATCTGAGCAGCTGAAGAATAAGCACACATACGGAAAATATGATTCTCCTTAACCGCACCCACTGAACCAAAGATGATTCCTAAAGCACCCAGAAAATAGAAAACATTATTAATACCAGAACCATAGAAAACATCAGTTCCAAATACATCAAATACCACCTTAAGCAGAAAGAAAATATAACCCTTACTTACTAAACCCGATAATATACCACTCGATGTTGGAATAGCTTCGCCATATGTATCAGCCATCCAGAAATGAAATGGGAAAAGACCTGACTTAATCGCAATACCCACCGATATTAAACAGATAGAAGTTAATAATGGAAGATGATAATCACCACTTGCCCACAAAACAGCTACACTTTCCTTAAGATTTGGCATTAACAGATGACCGGTAATGTTATAAAGGAAAATAACTCCCAGAAGGAACAGACCGGAACCAACCAGGGCAAACAGCATATATCGGGCCGCTGCCGCAAAAGAACGTCCCACATTCTTCATACATAATATTCCACAGGATGCCAGTGTCATAATTTCTACAAAAACATAGCCCGTAAAAATATCATTAGTATAAACCAGCACCAGTAAAGCCGCATTGATCAGATCACATAAAGAATAGTATAGATTTTTTCTTTCTTCACTTACATACTGATCAATTGGTTCCCTGCCACCCAGAAGAGTATAAAAGAACACACAGGCAAAGATGGTAGAAAATAAGGCTTCCATAGTAGAAATACGGATTTCATTGCCCCATGGAGCCGGAAAATGACCCATCATATAGCTGAAAGTCAGATTATCTCCCTTAACATAAAGCAGAATTATCAGATTACATACACATGACGTCAACAATAACCCAAGAGTCATTATTCTGGCTTTCTCAGCTTTAATAATCGAACTTATAACTGAAAACAACAGTGAAGCTACTATCAGAAACAGCGGAAAATTAAGACAGAAACTCATAATCTATCCTCCTCTTCCTTATGAATAATCGCAAATACCTCATTCAGATTTAAAGTATGATAGCGCTTATAGATACGATAAGTCAGTGCCAGCATTACTGCCGTAACTGATACACCTACGACAATACTTGTTAACACAAGGCCCGTAGGCAAAGGATTTACATAAGTCTCAAAAGAAGTATTGCCCTCCACAATAATTGGTGCAGTTCTTCCTTCAACATAGCCGATAGAAGTCAGAAACAGATTGGTTGCCGCATCCATTACATCCACCCCGATAATCTTCTTAATCAGATTTGGATCCAGGAGCAGGGTTACAAAACCAACCGCAAAAAGAATCATGGCTACTACTTCAATTCGATTGTTCCATAATGCCTCTAACATTAAATCTGCCCCCTTGTAAAATAACAGTAAAAACCATACATTGTACAGGCCACCACAATACCTACCGCAATATTAAGCGGAAGAATCAGACCGGCCGAGAGTATGGCACCTGGCGTACCGGTTGTAAAGATAGTCTCCAGATGATTGGCTCCGCAAAAGAAAGAATAACACTTGCTGAGGCTATAGAAAGCCAGAGCACAAAGCACAATAATTTTATATGACTTCGCATTGATAATCTTATTCAGACGTTCTCCACCAAAGGCATAGCTGTATAAAATCAGAGCGCCGCCGATGATTGAACCACCCGAGAAACCGCCGCCTGGCCCCAGGTGTCCCGCCAGTATGACATAGAAACCAAACATGACAATAAGCGGAACCAGCACCTTGGCAGTATTCTGAAGAATAATATCTTTCTGGGTAATATTACTTTCACTTTTTAACTCCTTATGCGGTTTCATCGTCAAAAGAAGTACCAGCACAACTACTGAAGCCGTAAACAGGACATGTGATTCACCAAGCGTATCAAAGGCACGATAATCCAGAATGACCGAAGCCACAATATTGATGGCACCAGCCTCATCCAGACCCTTCTCTACATATCTTCTTACCACCTCGCTGGAATTGGCAGGTGTATCGGCCTTTCCAAAGGCCGGCATATCAACTACCACTCTAAGCATAAAAAATATCAGCACAAAAGCCATGATTACTGATATGACAGGATAAACCTTATTAAAAAGCTTCTCCTCCTCATGGCTTATAGCCTTATAGGTATCATGCGACCACTTAACATCCTCAGTCTTATCCTCAGGATCAGTCTCATGCAGATCACCAGTTATCTTCTCAGAGAAATCAAAGTTTCCCTCATCCCACTGCTTCAGCCACTCACTTATCTTCATCCTTAAAACCCCGTTTCTGAAGATCCTTAATCTTCCTTAAAGTAATAAACAAAAGAATCGAAGAAATACCGGCACCAACCGCAGCTTCTGTAATCGCCAGGTCAGGTGCCTGCAGCATCGCCCAGATAATCGACATAACAACCGAATAAGCCATATAAATAATTAAAGATGTCATCAGATTCTTACAGACACAGGTCGCAATACCGCAAACCAGCACTGATAAAAGAAGGGCTATCTCAATATAATTCATAGCTTTCTCTCCCCCATATGTTCCTTTGCCTCATCATCAACCTCAATCTCCAGTCTGGTAACAAGATGCGAGGCAATAGGTGAACCAATCCACTGGATACAAAGTACCAGCAGTAACTTAGGTATATAATCAAAACCGCCCACAAACATCAAACCAACAATTATCAACAGAAAACCAATCGAATCAATAATAGCCGCGCAATGCATCCTGTTTAACACAAACTTAAAACGAAATACACCAAGTATTGAAATAAGAATAGTAATACTGCCACAGATGAAACAGACAGTCGCAAAAATAAGTCTTACGATATTCATTTCTTATCCTTCCCCACAATCGAAATCTTGGTGAGGGCCACAACCGCCAGAAATGAAATTAAACAGTACACAAGACAGATATCCAGCAGCCAGCTTTGTTTATACATTATTGCCAGAATAGCCAGTGCCAGAGTTGAAAAAGAACCAATCATATTGATACCCATGATTCTGTCCGCTCTTCTTGGACCAATGATGGTCCTGAACAGAGAAAAGAATATACTGATAACCAGCACAACAAAAACCAGTATCATTAAATAATTAAAATACTTATCCATCATTCCCCCTCCAGCTTCTTAATATATGTAATAAAAGGTGAACTCTCGCTCACATCCAGAAAAGCCGTACTTAAACAGTGTACAGTAAAAACATCGCCCTTAACATTTACCGAAATAGTACCAGGTGTCAGTGTAATTGAATTTGCCAGCATGAATCTTCCAAAATCTGTTCTTAAACCAGAATGAAAAGTAACCAGCGTAGGCTCAATCTTAATTTCCTTATTGGTAATTACCTGCATAACATTAATGTTCGCAATAATTATCTCCCTGATCAGTACAAAAATATAGACCACAAACAAAGGAACCCGAATAAGATACCTTATTTCCTTCTTAGGCGTATAACCAAACAGAACATACATCATAATGCCAATCAGTATAGTTAAACCAATGCCAAAAATGACTATTTCTGTCGTTACCCTGCCCATTAATATAAGCCAGAATAAAAATAACAGCAGATACAAGTTAATACCCCCTATTTTTAAAATTCAATCATTATTGTACAACCATTCACACTATTTTAGTACATCATAATAATGGACTGCCAAACCAATACGAGTATACCTATCGTTAATTCCCTTATATACCTCTTTTACAACTTCCAGTCCCTCATCATGATATGTATTATTTTCGCTCAGTTCATGAACACCAGCTTCCTGCATCTCAAAAGCTGTAACCAGCTCCTTATTATAGCGGAAACAGCTCTCCATCTCATCATTAAGATGTTCAAGCTCCTTTCCTTTATAGTAATTCATTACCACCAGGCCATCACAGCCATCTTTTGCCAGAGAATCTATATAGCCGGCCTCATACCAGTAGGGAATACATATAAAATACTCTAAACCGAGTTTAGCTGCATATTCATTGGCTTCAATCATATCATCAATATATGCAGACATAATCTTCTTCTTATTCTTATCCCAGTCGGGTCTAAGATATGGTTCAATATCCACTACCAGACCCTTAATATTCGTAGTAATATCCTGATTAACCTGATATACCGCCATTATCTCTTCCTTAAGTCTGTCAATATCCCAGTCAACAGAACCACACAAATGATAAAGCTGTATATCCGTTTTATTGCCAAAAGCCTGAATACCTTCAATATCATCTAAATCAAATTCCTGATAAAGTGTATTGAACTCATTATCATTCATAAACTCAATAAGCTCGTCAGCCTCTTCGCTGATAACTTCACTTCGCCATGAAAACAGAGCTCTGGTATTATTTTCCCTTTTTAAATAAAACAGTGAAACCATTAAAATCACAAATACTATACCTATCACATATTTCTTTTTCATATCTCTATAATACATTAAAAAGAGCTCTCCTAACGAAACCACTTTTAAGAAAGCTCCTTTTACCCTTTCAGGGATGGATAAAATGAAATAACGTGCACTTACTTACTGCACGTTATTATCATAAATAACTTAGCTGAAATATAACCAAAAAAGCTGAAAGACAGGTAATAACCTGTCTTTCTGTTTTGGAAGTATGATTAAGTTTTGTGCGTCCAGCACAGTATTATCTTATAACTCAAAACTGAAATATAAATGAAATCCTACTCAGCCTTATCAAAACAGTAAGTACAAAGCTTACACTTAGGTAAGCCAATCGACTTAACCATATCATTCAGATCATGATATCTAAGCGTAGTAAAATTACCTTTCTTCCTTATCTCTTCACACATCTTCTGATATTTCTCACTCTCTGGATTGGCATATTCTTTAAGAATTTCTTCAGTTACACTTCCATCTTCCAGTTCATAGATTACTCTTCTGGTAATCAGCTCCATCTCTGAACTTGAACGGGAGAAGTTCAAATATTTGCAGCCAAACATAATAGGCGGACAGGCCGGCCTTACATGAACCTCTTTAGCCCCTGAATCATATAAGAACTGCGTAGTTTCACCAAGCTGAGTACCTCTTACTATTGAATCATCAATCAGTAACAGCTTCTTATCCTTAATAAGCTCCTTGACCGGAATCAGCTTCATCTTGGCAATCATATTACGCTGTTTCTGACTGGTAGGCATAAAGGAACGTGGCCAGGTTGGCGTATATTTAATAAATGGGCGGGAAAAAGGAATCTTCGATTCATTGGAATAACCTATCGCATGGGCGGTACCCGAATCAGGTACACCGGCCACACAGTCCACTCCGACATTGTTTTCCCTGTCTCTTAGTGACAATAATCTTCCACATTCATTGCGCATACATTCAACATTGACGCCCTCATAGGTACTGGTAGGATAGCCATAGTATACCCATAAGAAGGAACAGATCTTCATTTCTTCTTTGGCTTCCTTAAGAGTTGTGCATTCATTTTCATTAATAAAGACAATCTCACCTGGACCCAGATCTTTATAGTGTGTATAACCAAGATTCAGGAAAGCTGAGCTTTCAAAGGTCATACAGTAGCCACTGTTCTTTTTGCCAATAATTAATGGTGTACGGCCATATTTATCTCTTGAGGCATAAATACCTTTATTAGTCAGAATAAGAACACTCATTGAGCCATCAACCATATTCTGAACATATTCAAGACCTTCTTCAAAACTTTCTTTATGATTGATTAAGGCTGCCACCAGTTCTGTCGGATTAATATCACCACTGCTGGTCTCCAGAAAATGCGTAACACCCTTGTCAAAACACAGCTTTGTCAGCTCATCAAGATTATTGATACGGCCAACCGTACAGATCGCAAAAGCTCCCAAATGTGATTTAACCATTAGAGGCTGAGCCTCATTATCAGAAATAACACCTATGCCATAATAGCCTTCAAATTCATCTATATCCTTCTCAAACTTGGTTCGAAAAGGCGTATTCTGAATATTATGAATTGATCTCTTAAAACCCTTATCACCATAGACAGCCATTCCCGCACGTCTTGTCCCCAGATGGGAATGATAGTCTACCCCAAAGAATAAATCCAGAACACAGTCTTCTTTGCCCGCAACACCAAAATATCCGCTCATAAATACCTCACTATAGGCAAAATAGTATCATAATGTCTGACTGTTTTTATACTAAACAAAGTAATTAGTGTTATTTTTTTATTGCCTTTAATCGAGTATTAATCCAGGAATGTAATTTTTTTCATCAAGTACAAAACAACTTCCGTAATTTTCTTCAGCTCAATACCTTGTGCGTATTCATATTTTTGCTGATACTGACTCCATAGCCTATTTATGTTTTCATCTTTTTGAATGTTGTCTATCAGAAAATGATAATTCTCCAAAATGAAAGCGGTATCCCTTTTCTGACAAGTAGCCTTAAATGCATTTGCCAGAGTATCGAAATCTATATGTTCATGATATATATTATTTAACGCAAAAACATCATAGAAGTCACGCATTCTTGTATTAGCTACTTCTCGTACTAAGATTGTCTGAATTTTTTCAGCCAACACAGTTTCGAGGTTATAAGCCCAGAGATTTATGCTTCTATCTTCTAACAATAGAGAATACTTATAATCTATTTCCTTAGGAGTAATAATATCGCCTGTAGATATATCGATTTTTAATGGAGTTTTCATTTTATCGCATAGTGCGTTTAGATGAACTCTTACACCGGGGTATTCCATTTCGTCCATTATTGTTTCAACTCTATTAACCTCGAAAGTTATATTATCGTCAGTTGATATATCGCATATTTCTTCTACAATTTTTAAAACTGAATTCTCATTAAGATCAAAACCATGTATAGTGGTATCTATATCCATGGTAGATCTCATGGATAATCCCAACATAGATGTAACCAAAATTCCACCTTTTATTACAAAAGAATCCTTATATTTTGATTTAGATAATCTTTCAAGAAATCTCTCCATCATATAAATTCTCATTAAAGATCTTGGATCTACACCGGTTTGTTCAGCTTTAAGCTTAATCTTTCCCTTTACCTGTGCGCCTGTTAATGCCATACTACAACAATACCCCCATATAATTCATCAAAATTTTCGATACTCTTAATTTTTTAGCATAATCCATAAGTTTTGATATATTTTTATCCTTTCTCCGAGCATAAGATTTAAGTGCACAATTAAAATCTTGTATCTCAAATGCACTCCTGTTTCTGATAAGATCACAGATAGTTCTTTCTACATCATACATTGGGACTTTATTTCCCATTAAATCGGTTACTTCAGTTTTTCCGAGTTCCAGAAGTTCCTTCTTTACAAAAAAAGCCCTGTAGCCATCCTTTTTAAGTCTTGAAACATTAAAACCCGAATATATAGTAAAAGTTGGAGACTCAGGTTCTCTATCAATCAACCCGTAATAATATAACGCTTCATCATGAGATATAACAGCCTGAGGACATCTTTTTACAATAATACATAAATAATCTACCCATTCATCCTTGTCAGCATACAGTCCAGGGCCAACCTTTTTATAATCATTAGTTTTTAAAAAATCATAATAAGCTTTTTTTGACTCGTTATTATCGATAATGTCCGAAGTAGCAATTAAGCCAAGACGTTCTTTGTAATCCTCAAATCTAGTTTTCATATTTCACCTTTTGTGCTTATATTATATTTTATTTAAGCACGTTTGTCTACTATCAGCCACTAAAAAAGCCACCTCATTAAGAAGTGACTTCATTAACTATTTAACTGTTTCCAGTACCTTTCTGGCAATTGATTCACCATCAAGACCATACTTGGTGATGACAGCCATTGCTGGACCAGATTCACCAAAAATATCATTTACACCGATGCGGTGGATAATGTGTGGGTATTTGTTGCAGGCTACTTCACATACTGCCGAACCAAAACCGCCGACAATTGAATGTTCCTCAACGGTAAAGACGTGTTCATGATTCTTAAGGATATCGATTACACCTTCTTCATCAATTGGCTTGATGCAGGCAATATCCACTACAGTGGCATTGATGCCCTGTTCCTTTAAAATATCGGCAGCCTTTAAAACCTGCTGAACTTCATAGCCGGTAGCCAGAAGCGCAACCTTTTCACCCTGACGAAGTACATGCACCTTGGTTACATCAGGTACTTCACCTTCATATACATCATCGACATTGGCTCTTCCAAGTCTTACATAACAAGGACCCTTGATTTCAGCTACATGTCTGATAACTGCCTCAGTTTCCCTGGCGTCGCATGGCTGATATACTCTTAATCTTGGGATAGCACGCATAATCGCAACATCTTCAAGTGACTGATGAGTTGCACCATCTTCACCAACAGACAGACCGCCATGTGAACCGCAGAGCTTAACATTGAGCTCAGGGTAGCAGACAGAGTTTCTCATCTGTTCCCAGGCACGGCCGGTCGCAAAAATGACAAAGCTTGAGGCAAAAACCGTTTTACCGCTGGCCGCAAGACCGGCAGCCACACCCAGCATATTAGCCTCGGCAATACCCATATTGAAATGTCTTTCAGGGGCAACCTTCTTGGCCAGTGCTGTCTTGGTAGAACCGCTCAAGTCAGCATCAAGTACGACAATATCTTTATTTTCTTCAACTAATTTAGCCAGTGTTCTTCCATAGGCTTCACGTGTAGGGATTGCCATTACTTAATTACCTCCAGATCCTTTAAAGCGATTTCGCACTGCTCAGCATTTGGTGCTACACCATGCCAGTTCGCAACATTTTCCATATAAGATACACCCTTGCCCTTAACAGTATGGGCAATAATCATTGTAGGCTTGCCCTTAACAGTCTTGGCTTCATTTAAGGCATTTCTTATTTCATCATAGTTATGTCCATCTATTTCGATAACATGCCAGCCAAATGCCCTGAACTTCTCATCAAATGGCAGTGGCGACATAACATCTCTAATATCTCCATCAATCTGCAGACCATTAAAATCAAGAATGGCACAAAGATTGTCCAGCTTATAGTGAGCGGCAGCCATTGAAGCTTCCCAAACCTCACCTTCCTGACATTCACCATCTCCCAGCATTGCGTAGATTCTGTGCTCATTATTATCAAGCTTGTTGGCAATTGCCATACCTACGGCTGCGGAAATACCCTGGCCTAAAGAACCGGTAGACATATCCACACCCTCGACTCTTTTCATATCAGGGTGGCCCTGCAGTCTGGAACCAAGCACTCTAAAGCTTAGAAGGTCATCATCAATAATGCCCTTTTCCTTTAACACCGCATATAAAGCTGGTGAGGCATGACCCTTAGACAGAACGAAACGGTCTCTGTCAATTGAAGAGGCATTCTCTTTAGTGATATCCATAAACTCAAAATAGAGAACTGTCAGAATATCGGCAGCTGACAATGAACCGCCTGGATGGCCACTTTTCGCATTGGTAACCATCTTCACAATGTTTTTACGAATGTTGTTTGCGTGTAACTTTAAATCTTCCATCATCCTTTTCCCTTTAACCGTCCTAATTTTACTACAAATCCCTTATCCCTTGATATGCGACTGAACAATACCCATCATCCATGAGCTAAAACCTGCAGGAAGCATATGACAAACCTGTATCATAACCTTATATAACAGACCATCTATCATATAAGGACGATTATATCTGATACAGCTCATGCCTGTCTTGGCAGCCTGCTTAGCTGTTCTGGAAAACAGAGAATAAGCACTGCTTCCCTTAACTCCTGCCACGTCCCAGAACTCACTTTTAGTTGGTGCAGGACATAAGGCACTAACCCTGACTCCTTCTTTTTTAAGCTCTTGTCTTAAACCAAGCGTATAGTTTAACACAAAAGCCTTCGAGGCATAATAAACTGACATATATGGTCCTGGCATAAAACCAGCCACTGAAGCCACATTGAGAATATGGCCTTCATGCCTTTTGACCATATCTTTTCCAAACAGCTGGCATAGCTCAACCAAAGCCTTATTATTAAGATCTATCATTCTTTCATAGACCTCATCATCAGCTTCCAGACACCTTCCATAATAGCCAAAACCGGCATTATTTATCAAGATATCAACAACTATTTTCCTGTTTATACAATAATCATAGATATCTTTATAACCTCTAGAGACATCAATAGATAATACATGCACATCCACCCCATATTTATGCACAATATCATCTCTTATTTCCTTAAGCAGCTTATCTCTTCTGGCAACAATCACCAGACCATATCCTTCTTCAGCCAGAAGATAAGATATCTCTTTACCTATACCGCCTGATGCCCCTGTAACTAATGCATACTTCATATTTAAAAAAAGACTACCATACAAATATGATAGTCATTAAAACTTATTTAAAGATTTCCTTAAATGAATTAGATGGCTTGAATGCTGGAGCCTTAGTTTCAGCGATTTCAATCTTTTCCTTAGTCATTGGATTAATACCAGTTCTTCCAGCTCTTGTCTTAACTGAAAACTTACCAAAACCACGGATATCTACAACACCATCATTCTTTAAACAGTCAATAATAGTATCAAATACAGTATCAACTACATCCTTTGCGGCTGCCTTAGATAACTTTGGATTTACATCGATAACAGCTTCTATTAATTCACTCTTAGTAATTTTTTCTGCCATAAAATATAATCTCCTTTTTTCGCAATGCACTTATTGTATCATTAATAAACTAAATTTAAAGTAAAATAAAACTAGTTTATTATTTCACATAATTATCCTGTATTTATCAGACAAAAATACATATTTATTTGGTTCTTATTCAATGCGGTTAACAGTATCAAATTAAAATTTCTGGTATATTGGCAGGCATTGCCACATAAAATACTTAGATAATGGAGATAACTATCATGGAAGTAAAACAGCTTCGTTTACAGACAGGGTTAAGCCAGAACAAATTTGCCAGAATCTTTGATATCCCTGTTTCAACATTGAAAGACTGGGAAAGAAAAGAAGAAATCTTCCGGTATATGTTGTCAATATGATGAATACAATACTCCAGTATAAAGGAATGATAGTTTCTCAAACCTATGTGAACCACAAACAAACCATATCTGCAAATTAAAAGAGATAGATCAGACAACCCTATCCATCTATCTCTATTTGTATTCTCTATTTAGAAGATCATCCAGACTAACACCATCCTTAATCAGCTGCACAACCTGATTAGCCGCCTTCAAATAATGGCTGTAGTCCACAAACCTCATCTTTGTCTTGTTCTTCCAGATTTCAAAAATCTTCTGCTCATCAATTCCAAGCAGTCCACCTGAAACTTCATCCAGCTCATCATCAAATAATTCTTCTGCCATATATTTCTCCTCTTCTTACATATCTGTCATTTTCTTAAACCTGCTCTGCAGAGACATAAGTGCCTTCTTATGCAGAATCTTGGCATAGGTATAGGATATATTCATCATCACCGCAATATCCTTAAGCTTATGACCCTCATAATAATGCAGAATCAGGATATCTCTTTCCTTTTCACTTAAAGTCTCCAGTGCTTTGGCCAGAGTCTCCAGATTATCCTCATTAATGATACTTTCACCCTCATCATCCTCTATTAATATAGAATCATCATATTCCAGAGTCTGATTTGATGTACGATAAAAATCAATTACCGTATTGCGGGCAATTGTATAAATCCAGGTAGACACATTAGCCTTATTAGGATCAAATGTATCCAGTTTCTTGTACACCTTCACAAACACATCGCTGGTGAGATCCTCAGCATCCTGATAGGAATTAACTTTGGAAGCTATAAAAGACCTCACCTTGCGATAATAATCCGTGTACAGCTTTTCTGCATCGAGACTCATTTCTTATCCAGCTTATCCTTATCTTCTTTTGGCTTCTCTTCTCCAGCCGCTGCGACCATCATAAGTTCACTTTCGCTGAGTGTTACGCCAGAATATCTGTTTACTGTATCATTAATCAGCCTGTTTAAATGATCATTAGATTCAAAACGCTGATAATCAAATAATGCCTTTAAATTCATATAATCCTTCCATTAGAATTCTTAGAATCATTAATCATTAAACCATCATTAATCAGACCTGGCTTAACAGTTTTTGTACCTTTTTTTACATTCTTATTGCCAAAAAGCTTATTCACAATGAACAGTCCACCATTAACCTCATCAAGTTCTTCATCATTTAACTCATTCTTCTTATTCTCTTCCATGGTCTACTCTCCTTTCGTAATAATATACGAACAATCACCTAAACAGTAAACTACTTTTTATACTGCTTATACTCCAGACACAACATTGTAATATCATCAAATTGCTCAGCCACATTCACAAACTCATCAATATCCTTCTTGACAGACTTAAGAATTTCGGTAACCTCTGCATCCTTAACCTTATTAAGCGAAGCTTCAAGTCTCTCCATACCAAATAGCTGAGAGCCACTATCAGTAGCCTCTGTAACACCATCAGTATACTGGAAAATCTTATCGCCAGGTTCCAGGGTCATTACACCAGATCTGTAGCGCATATCTTCCATACCCGCCAGTACAAAGCCCGGTTTAATCTTATAAGGCTTAAACTCCTCATTCTTCTTATAGATAAATGGCATCTCATGACCGGCATTTACATATCTTAATTCACCAGTCTTCAGATTGAGTACTGCCTCAAAAGCGGTAATAAACAGTTCCTCTGAATTAGATTCACATAAAAGATTATTAATCTCTGAGAACACCTCACCCAGATCCTTATCCTTCTCCGTATGATCCTTGATTAAAGTCTTGCCGATAACCATAAATAAGGCAGCCGGTACACCCTTGCCCGATACATCCGCAACTACAATAGCCAGATGATCATCATCGACCATAAAGAAATCATAGAAGTCGCCACCTACCTCCTTGGCAGGATCCATCGTGGCATAAATATCAAATTCCTCTCTGTCTGGGAAGGCCGGGAAAATTGTCGGCAGCATTGATGCCTGAATACGTGTCGCAATATCAAGTTCTGCACCAATACGCTGCTTCTCAGCTGTTACTTTGGAAAGATCTTCAATATATCTCTCCATTTCCTCCATCATAAAGTTAAAGGAATTACCCAGATCCTCTATTTCATCACCTGTCTTTAGTTCAATTCGACGATCCTCGAAATTACGTGTCTTGGTTATATCATCGGTAAATTCTGCCAGCTCACTAATAGGCTTTAAGACAATTCTTCTAACCGTAAGAATATAGATAAACATCGAAATAAGCACAATGACTGCCGATATCAGGAACATATTCCGCAGATAAGAATTAAGATAGGCTCTCACATCACCCATATCCAGATTATACTGAACCTCCGCAATAGCCTTTCCATTTTCATCGAGCACTACCGCTGCCACCGAATAATTATACCCGTACTCATTATCCGTAACTACCGGCTCATCTACACCCTTATTTTCCGCAAAAAGCTCATAGGTATGCAGGTATTTCTGATACTCCTCCTCAGAACTTGATGCATCACTGTAAAGAATATCGGTTCCATAGGGAATCTGATTGGCTGGATCATCGCCCATCTCAGGAACACAGGAATCAACATAGAAAGTAACGCTGTCCTCATCAGGTACCGCCAGAGAAAGATAAGTTATATCACCATCAACCTTCAGCTTATCAAAAAGCGCACAGATCCTTTCGTAACTTTCACTCTGGTCGCCATTTTCCGCAATAATGGCTTTTACATCCTCCACATCGAGCATGTCCGCAACCATCTTAGATCCTGATACAACACGATGGGCATACATTTCTTCCAGATAAGTCTTCGAATTATTATATGAAAAAAGACTTATTACAACTGTTAATACCACACCAAGAATTCCCAGCGAGGCAACAAACTTTGGCAGCAGCTTCAATTTCATAAGCTTTCACTCCTTTACCATTACATTAATATTAACACACAAAACCTTCGAAAATACTCACTCCAAAACTGAATACTGTCGTATCATGAAGCAGATATTCATATATATTATCAATATTTTCATCCAGCCAGTCCTTAGCCATTCTATATTCCTCATTTCCTGGATCATCAATACACAAATCCTCAAAATCAACCGGAAGTGAAGAAAAATAAATATCAAACATTGTTTTCTTTGTATTTATATCTTTTCCCTGAGCATAAACATAAGTGTCATGAATATTAAAGTATCCCGCCTCATTAAGCCAGATATACATATTATTTGCACACTCTCGATTGCCCATATAAGGATCTATCTTCAATAAAGAATTATACTTCCTTAGATAATAATCATCCGGACTTAATACCGCTTTATCATCATCAGCCTCAACAATTATTATTCTTCCACCCTTTTTCAGATATTTCCTCAAACACTTAAAAAGACTGACTGGATTTTTAAGATGCAGTACAACAAGCGAAAGATGAATAATATCAAAGGCCTCAATATTATATTTATTAATTAACTCATCGAGCCTGTTTTCAAAACTCTCGTCCTCAACATTGCCAGTCTCAAAACAGAACTTCTCATTTCCATATCTTTTTCTGGCCTTTTCCACAGCTTCCTTTGCGTAATCTAAACCCAGAACTTTCTTAACATTATCCCGGTCAAATTCTCTAACTGTCTTAAAACCGTCACTGCAGCCAATATCCAGAATAACCATCTCATTTCCATCAAGAAAACTGTCATAGACACTCTCCTGTGCCTTCCATAACAGTTCTTCCTGCGCATTCAGCCTATCTATCTCATAATCCGTATCAAAGATATTCATTTTTAAACCACCATATATAAATAATTAAACACAAGCTTACGCTCATATTCATAATGAACCGTCTTCTTCTTAATCACATCAAGCACTCCATTATCAATCTCGTCACCCTGAGACTCAAAAGGATTATAATCCTTTACATTATCCCTTATTCTTAATGTATATGTATTATCCTTATTCTCAATAAGCTTAATATCAATATAATACTCATGCCTGCTGTCCTTTAAACCAAACTTAATAATATTGAGCAGTATCTCCTCACAGATAAAATTAAGCGTAAAAGACTTGCGCATATCGATTTCCCAGTCCTCAAAAAGCTTCTCCAGATCGGCTGAAATATCCGCCATACTTTCTGACTTAATTGAATAATAATGTTCAAAAACCCTGCCGTTTTGAGTATAGTTTTCATCTATATATTTATATGAAGGCTTCACAAAATAAACAGCCAGAATAATTAAAGTACAGATAGCCTCAACCACTACATAAGTTAATACAACACCTACAATATAATACTTCCTGATCAGCATATAGCCAACGATAATCATCAGAAGAAAATTACGGATAAAAGACATCATGCTGGCATATTTGGCCCGGCCAATACTTTGCCAGTATGATGTAATAAGCGTATTGATACAGGTAAAAAGAACTGAAACCGAAAAAATACGGAATACCAGCTCACCAATAAAATTAGTAATTCCAAAAATACCGAGTATCTCTTTGCCAAAGACAAAAAACACCACTACCAGTACCACATTAATAAGACAGGTATATCTTAAAGCTATTCTTAAAACATACTTCATTGATTTATTATCTTTCTCGCCCGCAAAGATTGACACAACAGGCCCAAAGGCATTGCCAGCTCCATCATAAATACCGCCTGGAATCTGCGAAATAGTAAAGATAACACCATAAATAGCTGTATAAGCAATTCCACTGTCACTGTTAGACATTAACAGATTATTGAATATCAGTACTACAATAGCCTGGAAAATATAGAAAGAACCGACCCCAAAACCATTCTTCACAAACTCAATTAAATAATCTT
>JBJFHC010000052.1:0-4976 GCA_051893275.1 Erysipelotrichaceae bacterium
ATTTGTTATACTTAAGACAAGAAAGTTCTTAAAATGACAAATTTAAACAGACAGATACTAGACATGATACAGAATTCAGATGGTCACCTCAGCGCAAGTGAGGCTTTTGAACTGGCCAGAAGCCTGGGTATTGATGTCTCATTATCTTCAATGTACCGTATTTTAAACAGTCTCTATGAAAAAGGCTATATTTCCAAGTTCATTACTGAAGACAAAATCGAAGTATATGATAAAACACTGAGCGAACATGGACATATAATCTGTGAAAAATGCGGCAGAACAACAGATATTAATCTCAATAATTTTAAGAAAGTTCTCTCTAAAGAGCTCAAGTGTGATGTAACAGCCTATAAGCTTACAGTAAGCTATATCTGTCCATCATGCAAAGAAAAGTAAAGAAGTCAAAAGAAAAGGAAGGTATTAAAATTATGACTAAGTGGGTTTGTACAGTTTGTGGTTATGTTTATGAAGGCGATGCAGCTCCAGCTGAATGTCCTGTATGCCATGTAGGCGCTGACAAGTTCAAAAAAGTAGAAGGCGAAATGAAGCTGGCTGCTGAACATGAATATGGCATTTATGCCAAGACAGTTAAGAACAATCCAGACATCAGCGAAGAAGACAAGAAATATATCTTTGAACAGCTGATGGCTAACTTCAATGGCGAATGCTCAGAAGTAGGTATGTACCTGTGCATGGCCAGAATCGCTCATCGTGAAGGCTATCCTGAAATTGGTCTGTACTGGGAAAAGGCAGCTTATGAAGAAGCAGAACATGCATCCAAGTTTGCTGAACTCTTAGGTGAAGACTTAGAACCTAATATGACAGCTTCTACAGCCAAGAACCTTAAGTGGAGAGTTGACTGCGAATATGGCGCAACTCAGGGTAAGTTCGACCTGGCTTCATGTGCCAAGAAGAATGGCTTAGACGCAATCCATGATACAGTTCATGAAATGGCCAGAGATGAAGCCAGACACGGTAAGGCTTTAGAAGGCTTATACAACAGATACTTCAAGAAATAATCTCTCAGGCAGGCTAAAACCTGCCTTTTTAATATAAGTAAACAGACGAAGAACATTATGAAAGACAAAGACAATAAAGAACTTAGTGAAAAAGAAACAGAATAGGTAAGTGGTGGCGGTGCCTATTCAATACCACCATCATATGGCAGCGCATATTAAAACTGATATTAGTTCACAATCTGTGAACTTTTTTATTCAACAGATTAAAGTAATTATACACACTATAAATAAATATGTGAACTTTTAATTTATTTATGTTACAATCATTTTGTAATGTTTTTATACACAGTTTTAATTTTAATGTGTATATTTACTAAAATAAGGAGGAATTTATGACTCTGACATATAAGGAATGTATAGCTCTATATGGTTCTGATTACCAAATAAAAAAAGAAATTTCCGCTGGAAAACTTTTCAAAATTGAACGTGGTCTTTATTCAACAGATAATTATTTTTCGAATCTGGAGACCATTTATATGAAATATCCTGAAACAGTATTTACAGGTAAAAGCGCTTTTTATTATCTTGGACTAAGTGATGTTATACCTAATGAATATACTTTAGCCAGCAGAAGAACTTATACTAGAATAAAGAAAGATAATATTATTCAGATTTTTGTGAATGATGATCTATTTGATCTTTATAGAAAAAAAATGAACTATAGAGGGTCTACAATCAATATATACTGTAAAGAAAGAATGCTGGTTGATTTGATTCGTTTTAGAAATAGATACTCTTTTGATTATTATAAGGAAGTAATCAATAATTACAGAAAGATTGTCAATACATTAGACTTTATGTGCATCGAGGATTATGCCAGCAACTTTAGAAACTGCAAATCTATTTTAAGATCTATTGAACTAGAGGTACTGTGATATGAATTTACGTGAAGAAGTCCTTAAAATAAAAAAATCAGGATATAGTGATGAAAATGCAGAAGCTCTTCTTTGTCAGGATATCATACTGTCCGCTTTATCAAAAAGTACTTTAAATAGAAATGTCACAATCAAAGGTGGTGTAGTAATGCGAAACCTTTCAAAAAATTCACGTCGCGCTACACAAGACCTTGATTTAGACTTTATAAAATACTCTATTTCAGATGAATCTATCAATACATTCATTTCGAGAATCAATTGCTTAAATAACATTTCAATAAGTATCAGCAGGCCCATTCAGGAACTGAATCATCAGGATTATAACGGAAAAAGAATATTTGTTGATATTTGCGATAACTCTGGCAATAAAATAGAAGGGAAAATTGATATTGGTGTTCATAAAGATTTAGATATAGAACAGGAAGAGTATTGTTTTGATATCTGCTTCAAAGAAGAAAGCGTAAGTCTGCTTATCAATTCTAAAGAACAGGTAATTACTGAAAAGCTAAAATCACTGCTGAGATTTATGTCAAGAAACACAAGGTATAAAGATGTCTTTGATATTTATTATCTCAAAGAACATGCTGACAAAAGAAAGCTCATTTCTTGCATACAAAGATATATCTTTGATGATGAAACACTTGCCGTCAATAATATGAGCGATATTGTAAAGCGATTAAAGACTATCTTTAATAACACACTCTATATAGAAAGACTGATTAATTCAAACAAAAACTGGCTGGATATAAATACCGAAGATGTCCTAGCATCAAATGTTTTATTTTTTGAAAATATCGCAAATCAAGAAAACACATTCCTTGCACAATCAAAAAACCCGGTTTAAAATATAAACATGTCAAAACGATTTACCATAACGTGCTGTAATATACCTATTAATCCTGAATTAATCAGGAGCGATTTTATAGCACCTGAAAACTAATTGTTTGAACTAACATCCAGGAAAAAGAACCCTGGATTTTTTGTTTAAAGGAGAAAAAATGAACTACAAAACTAATGTAACCGAACTTATCGGCAATACCCCTCTCTATGAACTGGGGGGTTTGGAAAGAAAACTTAACTATACTGGTAAAATCCTGGCCAAGCTGGAATACCTCAATCCTACCGGTTCCGCCAAAGACCGTGCCGCCATGTCCATGATTCTTAAGGCTGAAGAAAAAGGCAAGCTTAAACCTGGTTCGGTCATAATCGAGCCAACAAGTGGCAATACTGGCATCTCTATTGCCTCTATTGGTACTTCTAAGGGCTATAGAGTAATTATTGTCATGCCTGATTCCTACTCGATTGAAAGGCAGAAAATGATTAAAGCCTATGGTGCAGAAATAGTACTTTCTGAAGGCGCAAAAGGCATGCAGGGAGCTGTAGACAAGGCAAAAGAACTGGCAGCCGAAATACCTGATTCCTTTATTCCTTCCCAGTTTGATAACTATGACAATGCCCTGGCCCATTATGAAACAACAGGTCCTGAAATCTATCGAGACACTGATGGTCTGGTTGATATCTTTATTGCGGGTATTGGAACCGGTGGTACCATTACCGGCACTGGACGCTACCTGAAAGAAAAGAATCCAGATGTAAAAGTAATCGCTGTAGAACCAGCTGCTTCACCACTTTTAAGCGAAGGAAAAGCTGGCCCTCATGCCATCCAGGGCATCGGACCAAACTTTGTTCCTTCTATTCTAGATAAAGAAATTCTGGATGAAATAATTACCGTTGAAAACAAGACTGCCATTCATACCGCTAAACAGTTTGCCTCAAGAGAGGGAATCTCTGTAGGCATTTCTTCAGGTGCAGCGATTAATGCTGCCTTAAGAGTTGCCAAGGACAACCCTGGCAAAAATATAGTTGTACTGCTTCCTGATTCAGGAGACAGATATATGTCAACAGAATTGTTTGAAGACTAACGTGCCTATGCACGTTTTTTAATGTTTAGAAGTTTCCATGATAGGCAATCGCATCAACCTGAAACAGAATACCTTCCCTGATAAATTTAGTCTCATATGCCTTGCGTACTGGATACTTATTGCCAAATTTCTTTTTGATTACCTCTGGCAAGAGATTCAGATCATTAATATCCTTAAAAAGACAGTCCATCTTAACAACCTGTCCCAAACCCAGATCTACCTTCTTCAATCTTCTTTCCAGTTCATCAAAAGCGGCCTCCATCTGGGAAACTACATCCTTGCCTTCATTTCCCATACAATAGCCCACAAAGACAAAGTCTTCTATTACTATCATTGAGCTGTCAGCCCATTTTTCATCTATCTCAATTCTTTTCATTTTCCGCCACAATCAGGAAACGATGAATAGTTCCCTCCAGCACTCCTTTCTCCTCAATTATTTCTTCCATTTTCAGAAGCCTGTCAAAACATTTATCAACTGAAAATCCTTCAAACTCCCACTCAATAATATGGGCAAACCAGACAAATGCCCCAATATCATAAAATCTGATAGGCCTGAAAG
Organism: Erysipelotrichaceae bacterium; assembly: GCA_051893275.1. Taxonomy (GTDB): domain Bacteria; phylum Bacillota_I; class Bacilli_A; order Erysipelotrichales; family Erysipelotrichaceae; genus Colivicinus. Next base: position 4,376 of record JBJFHC010000052.1, read on the forward strand.
CTTCCTGCTTATCAATAAGCTTAAAACCATTTTTCTCAAATATCTTTACCTGCTTATCAAGATACAGATCAGGGAAAGGAACCTTCATATCTGGAAGCACCATTTCTACCAGATCTCTGTCATTTCCTCCACCAACCTGTTCACTAATAAAGATTCCTTTGTTCTTTAAGACACGTTTTATTTCTTTGATATTAAAGTCACCATGCCGGTTAATAAACAGATCAAAACTGTTATCCTCAAAGGGAATAGATGATGGATTATTACATTCCTTCAGATGAATTCCTAAGGGAATAAGCCTTTCCTGACATAACTCATAATTAGGCTTATAGCCCTCGGTACAGTAAGTATTCTCATATGGATGATTTAAAGATAAAAGAAATTCCCCGCCACCTGTATCATAATCAAAAAGTCTCATATCATCCTTTAAATATGATCTTACAATTCTTTCGTAATCCCAGGGAAGATCCTCCTCTTCCTCATATCTTCCATGAATATGTGAAAAATCCCAGCCCACAATATGGGCAATTTCTTCTTCCTTAAGCCACTGTTTTCTTAGTTCTTCTATATCTTTCATATACTAATGGTATCGCTAATAGTTGTG
>JBJFHC010000053.1:0-4976 GCA_051893275.1 Erysipelotrichaceae bacterium
AAAGCTTCGATGTTTTCATCTGTAAGTACAGCTGTACCGCTCGCAAATGACTCTTTGTTTAAAGAAACGCCTGTTCCCTCATCCATAATGAGATTTGTACGCATCATTGTCAGAAGTTTAGCCAGACTGGCTCTCACACCTGCACCGGCACTCTTGCCAGCCGCAGAACTTATCGTAACAGTTTTGCCTACGGTTACCGGCGTACTTAAGTCACCCACAGCAAGTGGTCTGGAAAGCCAGTCCAGAAGGTTTTTAAGTACACCTGGAATATTGCCGTTATATTCAGGGGTAAAAATCCAGATTCCATCTGCCTCTTTTACTTCATTGCGCACTCTTTGAATCTCTAGAGGTGCAGGAAACTCTATATCCTGATTCATATAGGGAATATCTGAATATTCAAGATAAGAAACTTCCGCTTTTTCTCCAATAAATTTTTCAGCTTCCTTTGCCATCTGCATATTAAAAGATTCTTTACGCAGAGAACCTACAATAAATAAAACTTTTGCCATATAATTACTCCTTTTTCTATAGAACAACACCTTTCATCACAGATAACATATGTATTATCAAAACATATTCTAATAAGCAGAAGCATTAATTCTATTATCAATATACAGCTAAATTAAAGATATATCAAAGCTTTTGATTAGAATTTTTATAACTTTCTGATACTGCTTGGAGATACCCCGTACTTATTCTTGAAGGCATTGGAAAAATAATAGATATTAGAAAAACCATAATCCAGGGCAATCTGATTAATAGATTTCCTGGTAGTCTTTAATTCATGCAGAGCCTTAGCCAGCTTATAATCGATAATAAAAGACTTGCAGGAAATATTAAGAACTTCCTTGAATACTTTATAAATATAGTTCTCTGAATATCTTAAGAATCTGGCCATTTCGGATATTACTATCTGATTGGATACATTGGCATCAATATATTCAACACACTCCAGAAATACCTTTTCCTTGGTTGTCGGAGTGCTTTTCTGTTTGATGAGTTCCGGTTTTTCCCGAATACTCTTAAATAGAATAATAAAGATACTCTCTAAGGCATTTTTAATCAGTACAAAAGAACCAGGATGCTTATTATCAAGAGTCTGATTCAGATAATAAAGATTATTAAGCTGTCTGTCATTTACGACATTATTAAACATAATGGCATCTTTAAAAGAAAGAGTATCCATTAAGAGTTTTTCATCCTTGACTGTAAAATCAATGCAGACAAAATCAGTATCCTCTTCCAGAGTCTCAGGAGTATAGCGGCTTAATGGCGAAATAATTATTACATCTCCCTTGGATAGAACATATTTAATATTGTTGCAGAAAATGCCACACTTTCCTCTTACAACCACACATAAACGATATTCGTTAAGAAACTGATTGTATGGTGATTTTGATATTTTTTCTAAGGAAAAATAGCCAAAGGATAACAGGATAAAATCCAGTTTATCGACAAGAGATGATATTTCGTCGAATTCAATCAGATGCAGCTTATTCATATTCTGATTTTATCATGATTTTTATAAATTTTAGTCCGTTTCTTTACATTGTGAAATATTTAATTTAAACATATCATTAAGCATGGAGGATATATATTATGAAAAAAATTGTCACATTATTACTTACTGTACTGATGTTTATGACAGTTCTTGGCGGCTGTGCAAAAAAAGAAGAAGCCAATGAACCTGTCATTGAAGCAGATGAAACCAAGACTGCTGACATTATCATTGTTGGAGCTGGCGGTGGCGGCTTAAGTGCGGCTATTGAAGCTGTAAATGATGGCGCAAAGTCAGTTATCATTATTGAAAAAACCTCAACTACCGGCGGTTCATTAAACTACACTTCTGGCTCTATGTCCGGTGCTGAAACCAACATTCAGGAAATTGATGGTATTGAAGATTCAATTGATTCTTATGTTGCGGATATTTTGAAGAATGGCGCAGGCTTAGGTAAAGAGAATCTGATCAGAGCCTATGCTGAAGAAGATGTTGCGACTATCAAGTGGCTTTGGGATAACGGCATGTCAGATAATACCTACTCTATCGACCGTGCAACTGGCACAATGAATGTGTTTGCCCCAGAACACGCTCTGTATTCACAAAAGAGAACTATCAAGCCTTCACCAGATGATGCCACTACTTATAAGTCAGCTGCGCACGAAATTCTGGATACTGTTGTAAAGACAATGGATGGCGTAACAATTGATTTTGGCACTGAAGCTTATGAACTGGTTGCCAATAAAGACGGCCAGGTGCTCACTGTTCTGGCTAAAAAAGATGGCAAGACTATCAGATATGATGCCACAAATGCCGTAATTATGGCAACTGGCGGTTACTCAGGCAATGCCAAAATGCTGGCAGCCTACACAGAACATGGCGGTTCATATTTGCCAGGTGGTGCAAGTACAGCTGATGGCTATGGTATCTATATGATGCAGCAGGTTGGTGCCATGATTGAAGAAGAATCAATGTCATACGTACCAACATTCCCAATGGGCTTAGATACAGGTTCAGGACCAGGCGAAATCAGACCAACCTACACCTGGAAGGCCGGTGGTATCTGTGTTAACCAGGAAGGCAACAGATTTGTTGATGAAACTGAAGATCAGGTAGAAGTAAGAGAAGTAGCTCTTGAACAGCAGACAGATGCCATTCAGTATGATATTTTCTCTTCTAATATTGTAGATTATCTGCTGGCCAATCCTATGGTTTCTGTATTCTATACTTACTTCTTTGCCGATGGCATGCCTTACAGCAAGTATGTAGTTTCAGCTGATTCATTAGAAGAACTCGCTGAAAAGATTGGTGTACCAGCTGAAAATCTGGTGGCAACAGTTGAAAACTACAATGCCCATGTTGAATCAGGTGAACCTGATGAATTCGGCAGACAGTTTACTGAGGATTCATTAAACTCATATAATGTTGCGATCAACAAGATTGAAGGCGACAAGTATTATGCCGTAGCGCTAAAAGCCTTATGTGTAATGACTCTGGGTGGTGTATCAATCAACGAAAACGCTCAGGTACTTGATGTAGAAGGCAATGTAATCCCTGGCTTATATGCAGCTGGTGAATGTACAAATGTCTGGGGAAGATTTGTATCAGGCGGTACAGGTGTTATGGGACCAATCGTCTTTGGACGTCTGGCAGCCAGACACGCCATGGCCAATACTCCAGAAACCGGCTATACATTAAAGACACCAGAAACAGTAATCACAACTGATCTGTTTGTAAAAGAAGAAAAGAATACTCTTCCTACATTTGATATGAATACAAAACTTAATGATGGAGAATATACTGCGACTGTTGATGGCCAGGATGGACCAATGACTGTAAAGACAACAATCACAGACGGCAAGATTGCCGCAGTAGAAATTGTTGAGCAGCATGAATCATCATTCACTGCCGATGCACAAGAAAAGATTCCAGCACAGATTGTTGAATCTAACTCACTGGATGTTGATTCAGTAGCCGGTGCATCACTTACTTCCGGCAGAATTGTAACAGCTGTAAAAGACTGTCTGGAACAGGCCAGCAAGTAAGCATAAAGTTTTACTCTTAGCCTTAGCTTTTGAAGCTAAGGCTTTTTCTTATATAGATAAATATAGAAGTAACAGAAAATAGTTTCATATAATACTTAATTAACATTTAAATACACTGTACTGGATACGCATAAGTAGCTGGTGCAATCCTGTATGCCTCCTTTGTTGTACAAATAACACATTGTCCTTCTATTTCATATTTGGTGTCACTTAATTGCAAAAATCCTTTAATATCACTCGAACTAAAATTCTTTCCAGATTTGCATTCAATCAGATTCAGATTTCCGTCTCTTAATATTATCAGGTCAATTTCATTCTGATTCCCATCTCGATAGAAAAAAACATTAGGGGTCAATCCATTGTTTAAATAGGACTTAACAATTTCATTATGCATATAAGTTTCAACCACTCTTCCCTTAAATGTAGAAAGCTTTAATGATTTAGGGGTATCTATGCCAAGAAGATAACATGCCAGTCCGGTATCGTTAAAATACAGTTTGTTTCTTTTTACAATTCTCTTGTTTATTGAGTTTTCGTAATATGGTGGAAGTAAAGATATAATATCACCAGTTATTGCGATTGAAATCCATTGATTAACAGTTTTATTGTCGACGCCTATTGTTTTTGCGATGTTATCGATAATAAGTTCTTCCCCAGTTAAAGAAGCTAACACCTTTAGCATATTTTCAAATTTTACTTTATCCTTTAAATTTATTAATTGGGAAACATCACGGTCAATATATGTTTTTACATAGTTAGAATAATAATTAGCTATGGGTTTATTTTCTATTTCCCATCTTGCAGGGTAAAAGCCTCTGACTATTGAAGTATATAAATCATCCTCGCTAAGGTAATTAGATTCACATTTTTTCATCAGAATTTCATTATTTACAGAAAAAGGCGATTCTTCCCATCCATTAATTTCTGATTGGCTAAGTGGTGACATTTCAATAATTCCAACTCTGCCAGACATAGATTCGCTGACTTCTTTCATAAGAGAAAACTTTTGAGAGCCGGTCAAAATATACATGCCATTTGCTGCCTGAGATCCTTCTTTTCTTCTTTTTTCGTTTACAATTCGCTCAATCTCAGTAAACATAGAAGTTTCTTTCTGTACTTCATCAATAATCAAAGGGTATCCCTGTTTCTCTAAAAACAGTTTAGGATTATTCTTTGCTTCATTCAGTAAATCCGTATCATCAAAAGAAATATATTTATATCCTTTTTCACGTTCAAAATACGATGCCAGTGTTGTTTTACCTACCTGTCTAGCACCAGTTATTAATGTAACAGGATATTCTTCTGTGCTTTGTTTAACTATTGGTAAGATGGTTCTATTAATTAACATAATAAGCTCCAGATACATTATAACTCCAAATCTGCATAAATTTATGCAAATTTGGAGTTGCACAGTTAATTAAAGGAACTCTTAT
>JBJFHC010000054.1:0-21164 GCA_051893275.1 Erysipelotrichaceae bacterium
TATAAGATTGATGGGGAACTTACTGATGATTTCCCATTCGCAACTATTCTTTCCAAGGCTGAACCGGTAATTGAATATCTGGATGGCTGGAAGGAAGATATTTCCAAGGTAAGAAAATTTGAAGATCTGCCTAAGGCCTGTCAGGAGTATGTTTTATATGTTGAGAAGCAGATTGGCACTCATATTGGCTATGTATCAGTAGGCGCTGAAAGGGACGCTATTATTATTAGATAAGATGAATAAATACGAATCACCTTTAGGAAGCAGATATGCTTCGGAATATATGCTGGAGCTTTTTTCTAATGAGCATCGTTCTTTAATCTGGAGAAAGCTCTGGATTTCACTGGCTAAGGCCGAAAAGAAACTTGGCTTAGATATCAGCGATGAGCAGATAAAAGAGCTCGAGGAAAATGTTTCCAATATTGATTATGATGTAGTAAGAGAAAGAGAAAAAGAGGTAAGACATGATGTAATGGCTCATGTCTATGCCTATGGTCTGGTTGCCCCTAAGGCGGCCGGTATTATTCATCTGGGAGCTACATCCTGTTATGTAACAGATAATTCTGATCTGATTATTTATCGTGATGCGCTGAAGTATGTGCGCAAAGAATTAATAAATGTCTTAAATAATCTTTATAAGTTTGCGGATGAGTATAAAGATCTGCCAACTTTGGGCTATACACATTATCAGCCTGCTCAGCTTGTAACAGTTGGTAAAAGGGCAACTTTATGGGCTCAGGATTTTTTAAGCGATCTCAATGACCTGGATTATCTGATTGATTCTGTTTATTTCTTTGGCTGTCGTGGTACGACCGGTACTGAGGCTTCATTTATGGACTTATTCGATAACGATGAAGCCAGGATTGATGAAATGAACAGAATGATTGCGGCTGATTTTGGTTTTGATAGAATTGTGGCAGTATCTGGGCAGACTTATCCACGTAAGATGGATATGCGTATCTTAAATGTTCTGGCTGGTATTGGCCAGTCAGCCTACCGTATGGCCAATGATATTCGTCTTTTACAGCATGAACATCTTCTGGAGGAGCCTTTTGAGAAGAACCAGATTGGTTCAAGCGCCATGGCCTATAAGCGTAATCCAATGAGGAGTGAGAGAATCTGTTCACTGTCCAGATACCTAATGAACGATTCTTTAAATGCCACTCAGACTGCTGCTGTGCAGTGGCTGGAAAGAACACTTGATGATTCAGCTGTCAGACGTATTTCAATGCCTGAAGGCTTCCTTTGCGCAGATGCCATTTTAAGACTTTGTTCAAATGTAACCAATGGCCTGGTGGTTAATAAGAAAATTATTGAGAAGACTTTAAATGAATATATGCCATTTATTGCCACTGAGAACATCATGATGGAAGCTGTCAAGAAGGGAAAGAACCGTCAGGAGGTTCATGAAGTAATACGTCAGGCTTCTATTGAGGCCAACAACCATATTAAGGAAGGTAAATCCAATGATCTGCTGGATATTCTTCTGACCAAGGATATTGGTCTGGAAAAGGATGAACTGGATGGTATTCTTGAACCATCGCTTTATATTGGCAGATGTGTTAATCAGGTTAATAATTTTAATAGTATTCTTAAGCCTTATCTGAAGGATCTGGAAAAGGTTGAGGATAATATTAATCTTTAGGAGGTTAAGTAATTAATGAATGAATTAGAACAGAAGGTTCTTGACTGTCTGTGTGAGAACTCTCACTATACAAACAAGGAGATATCTCTGATTGTTTCCTGCAGTGAAAAAGAGGTTGCAGAAGTTATTGAGAAACTGGAGAAAAACGGTACTATTCTGAAATATGGCGCCGTTGTGAATATGGAAGACAATAAGAAGGTCAATGCCTTTATTGAAGTTAAGGTAACTCCTCAGGCTATGTATGGCTTTGATAAGATTGCCGAGGAGCTGTGTCAGTTTGATGAAATTAAGACTATGTACCTGATGTCGGGAGCTTTTGATTTGGCTTTATTTGTGGAAGGCAATAATCTGATTGATATTTCTAATTTTATTTCCGAAAAGCTTTCGCAGATTGATGGTATTGTCAATGTATCGACGCATTTTGTACTGAAGAACTATAAGGTAGATGGTGCAGTCTGTCTCAAGATTACTGATAGAGAAAGACAGATGGCCCTATGAGAGATTTTGTATCTAGAACAGCCAGAGACTTAAAGCCCAGCGGTATTCGTAAATTTTTTGATTTATGCGCCGGTTCACCAGACATTATTTCACTGGGTGTAGGGGAGCCTGATTTTGTCACACCCTGGCAGATTTCAAGCGGTGGCATAACCGCTATTAAGCAGGGCAGAACTACCTATACCGGCAATGCCGGTCTTCCAGATTTGAGAAATGAGATATGTGAATATCTGAAGCGTTTTAATCTGGATTATAAACCAGAGAATGTTATGGTAACTATTGGTGCTTCTGAGGCTATTGATGTTTCTTTAAGAGCCATAATTGATCCAGGTGATGAAATTCTGGTTCCAGACCCTTCTTATGTATCATATGCTCCATGTATTGAGCTATGTGGAGGTGTTCCTGTATCGGTTAAGTGCGTTGCGGATAACGGCTTTATTCTGACTCCTGAGGAACTGGAAAAGGTAATAACTCCAAAGACCAAGGCGATGATTTTCCCTTATCCCAACAATCCAACCGGTGGTATTATGACTGCCGAACAGATTGAGGATATCATTCCGGTGATCAAGAAACACGAAATACTGGTTATTTCGGATGAAATTTATGCTGAACTGACCTATGGTCAGAAGCATGTATCTATCTGCAGCTATGATATTCCCTGTGTGCTGATCAATGGTTTTTCCAAAGCTTTTGCGATGACTGGCTGGCGGGTAGGTTACATCTGCTGCAAAGGTGATCTATATAAGGCGATGCTCAAGATTCATCAGTATGCCATAATCTGTGCACCTATTTTTTCACAATATGCAGCACTTGAGGGCTTAAGAAAGGGTAAACTCAATGATTTTGCCTTTGTAAAGGAAATGCGTGATGAGTATAACCGTCGAAGGGTCTTTATGTATAATTCTTTTAAAGATATGGGGCTTGACTGTTTTGAACCTAAGGGAGCCTTCTATATTATGCCGTGTGTTGCCTCACTGGACATGGATGGTCAGGAATTTGCCATGAAGCTTCTGGAAGCCAAGAAGGTTGCGGTAGTGCCTGGTGATGCCTTTGGGCAATCGGGCAAAGACTTCATCAGATGCTCCTATGCCTATTCAATGAAGTCTTTAATGAAGGCAATCAATCTGATAAGAGAGTTTGTTGAGGAGACAAGAAACAATATGTAAGCCATCACTTGATGGCTTTTTGGTTACAAAAAAAGTAATCTTGCGATTACTAGATAGTTATTTCTATCTGGTTGTCCTCAAAGGCAACAATACAGCTTTCATAATAGCCATCACCAGTTCTTCTTGGTCCGGAAATTATTTTATATCCATCTTCCTGCAGTTTCGTGGAAAGGGCGTCAACAGTTTCTTTATCACCTACGGAAATACACAGATGAATAAAACCGGTACGGCTTAAATGCTTTGGTTTGTCTTCCATTAATGGTTTGGTCATTATTTCAAGTCTCGATTCACCATTAAAAGAAATGTAGTATGATTTGAAGTCGGTTGAGGGATTGTGATATTTTGGGCTGCATGTTGCGTCAAAATACTTAAGAAAAAAGTTTTTGGCTCCCTCAAGGTCGTCAACATACATTGCGATATGGTCTATTTTTGTGTTCATGGCATAATTATACATTTTATTTATACAAAAAATTATATTTACTAAAAAAGACAAATAAATAAACAAAAAAAGCTAAATGATTACTATTTATCTGTTTACTTAAGTATAATAAATATTTGTGAGGAAGTAATTATGTTTATTATTGAGCTTTTAAAAACGATAGTACTGGGCATTGTTCAGGGAATTACTGAATGGCTGCCTATTTCATCTACTGGCCATATGATACTGGTAGATGCCTTTATGCCACTGACTGTTTATTCAGATCCGGTGGTAAATAAGGAATTTGTGGATATGTTTATGGTAGTTATACAGCTGGGATCAATTATTGCGGTTCTACTTCTTTATTTCCATAAGCTAAATCCTTTTTCGCCAAAAAAGAGTGTCCAGCAGAAAAAAGATACCTGGATATTATGGTCCAAGGTGCTGGTGGCAGCTGTTCCTGCGGCCATAGTCGGTTTATTGTTTGATGACATTATTGATGCCTATCTCTATAATCCTTTGACGGTTGCGATTACTTTGTTTGTCTATGGTGTTTTGTTTATAATTATTGAAAAAAACAAGAAGCCGGCAACAATCAAAAATCTGAATGACCTTGATTATCTGACTGCTTTGAAGATTGGCGGTTTCCAGATGCTGGCTCTGATACCTGGAACATCACGTTCCGGCTCCACCATTCTGGGTGCTTCAATTGTAGGCTGCAGCCGCAAGGTGGCTTCGGAGTTTTCTTTCTTCCTGGCTATCCCGATGATGTTTGGTGCATCTTTACTGAAACTTATCAAGCTTAAGATGAGTCTTGATTTTGCGGGCATCGTAATTCTGTTAACTGGCATGATTGTAGCTTTTGTGGTTTCGGTTGTGGCAATCAAGTCACTGCTTAAGTATATTAAGAAGCATGATTTTACAGCTTTCGGTATTTATCGTATTGTGCTGGCAATAATTATTGTTGTCTGCCTGCTGTTTGAAATTATTTAGGTATTTAAAAAAGAGCGAAAGCTCTTTTTTGAGTTATAAGTTATTTTTTCCAGAGATCGAAAGGATAAAGTCCTTTATCTTTAAAGCTCTGGATTTTTTCTACGACAAATGGTTTGTCTTCTTTATAGGTTACACCAAACCATGAGTCTTCAGATGTCAGTACTTTAACTGTGCATTTATTTTCAGCTACCAGTCTGCCTACGTGATTTGGCAGCAGTGCTTCATATTTAAGCGGATTTGTTTTAATTCCTTCTGGCAGTTCTTCCTTGAAGATATCGCTAAGTTTGGCAATAATTCCTGGCTTAAAGCCCCAGAAGTTCATGGATACCGGTGTTCCTTCTTCCAGGATTCCTTCGTTTGAAGTAATGGCTGTATGATCATCATTATATCTGATGTCCATTGTTTCTTTAATCTTTGTCAGGCAGCCGTTTTCATCTTTTTTACATACTCCACGGGTTACTGTTCCATTATCGGAAAGAGTATTTTCTACTTTGTAGCCTACCATGCAGTATTCATCTTCATCTTTTGATTCATCAAAGAAGGCAGCTACTTTCCTGAATGAATCTAAGCCATAGAAGTCATCGGCATTGCAGACAATAAAGCATTCATCTTTCAGGATGTTTCTGCATGAAAGCAGGGCATGAGTAGTACCCCATGGCTTTGTACGTTCAGATGGTATTTCAATTCCTTCTGGAATGTCTTTTAAGTCCTGATAGGCATATTCTACTTCGATAAATGGTCTTACTTTGCCGGCAATATGCTGTTCAAAGATTTCTTCATGTTCTTTGCGTATTATCAATACCAGTTTTTCAAAGCCGGCTTTGATGGCATCATAGATTGTGAAATCAATAATAGACTCACCATTTGAACCTAAGGTATCGACCTGTTTCAGACCACCATATCTAGATCCCATTCCGGCGGCAAGAATTACTAATGTTTTTTTCATATAACAATTATCACCTCTGTTTAAATCTCTTTAATTATACAACACAAGGAGAAAAAAGTTTATAATAGAGACATGCTTAGTAGAATTAATAGTAGAAATATCAGAGATTTAGGCGGCATGGTTTCATCTGATGGCCGCCGTATTAAAGATGGTCTTTTAATAAGATCGGCATTTTTAAGAATACTGGATGAGGAACAGATTAAATATCTTGATTCTTTGAATATTAAATATATTCTGGATTTAAGAAGTGCAGAGGAAGCTGAGAGTAAACAGGATGAATACTTTCCTGAGGGTGTTAAATATATCAATATTTCTGCTTCAGTTCCCCGTGATGCCAAGGTTTTTGGTGAACTTTCCAGGGAACAGAAAAAAGATATGCAGCAGCTTGCAGCCTACACTGCTTTGCCTTTTGATAATAAGGCCTACAAAAAAGCTTTTGAGCTGATTAAAAATTTTGATGGCCCACTGCTCTTTCACTGTTATGCCGGAAAGGACAGAACAGGCGTACTGGCAGCTCTTATACTGATACTGCTCGATGTGAATTATCTGCAGATATTTAATGATTATATGCTTTCAATCAGATCGATGAAAATGATGTATGGTTCTTCCACTTTACCGGTTGCCTGGCAGGTAAGAGAGGAATGGCTTGAGGCTTCTTTAAATGCCATACTGGTTAAATATGGTTCTTACGATAAGTATTTTGAAGCTGAATACGGTATAGATAAAAAAATTAAAGAAAAAATTAAGGATTATTACTTGTTATGAAAAAATATGTTCTCGCAATTGATCAGGGTACAACCAGTACCAGAGCCATTCTGTTTGATGAGAATCAGAATGCGGTTAAGACTGCTCAGAAGGAAGTTAAGGTTTATTTTCCCGAGGTTTCCTGGGTGGTACAGGATGCCAATGAAATATGGCTGTCGGTACTTTCGGTAATTGCGGAAATATTTGAGGATGGCAGAATCAGCCCGGATGAAGTAAGTTCAATCGGTATTACCAATCAGCGTGAGACAGCTGTTATCTGGAATAAGAAGACCGGTCTTCCGGTATCTAAGGCTATCGTCTGGCAATCAAGACAGACAGCCGGTCTGGTAGATAAATATAAAGCCATGGGTGTTGAGCCTTTAATCAGGGAAAAGACAGGTTTAATACTTGATCCTTATTTTTCAGCTACCAAAATAAGATGGATACTGGACAGATATGGATATAATGATGATCTTCTTTTTGGTACAGTAGACAGCTGGCTTTTATGGAAGATGACGCTTGGTGAGATACACGCAACTGATGTATCTAATGCGTCACGCACGCTGTTATTTAATATTCATACTCTGGAATGGGATGATGAGCTGTTAAAGATATTTGATATCGACAGAAAGATGCTGCCTGAAGTAAAAGATACATCCGGTCTTTTTGGCTATATCGATCCATCAATTTTCTTTGGGACAACTGCTCCGATTACGGCTATGGCCGGTGATCAGCAGGCTGCCCTGTTTGGTGAATCCTGCTTCTACAGTGGCCAGATTAAAAATACCTATGGAACGGGTGGTTTTATGCTGGTAAATACCGGTGACAGGGTTATCGAATCTAAAAATGGTTTATTGAGCACCGTTGCCTGGAAGATACATGACGAGGTTAAATATGCTCTGGAGGGATCAATTTTTGTCTCTGGTTCTTTAATTCAGTGGCTAAGAGACAATCTGCACTTATTTGAAAAAGCTTCGGATACTGAAGCGATGGCAATTGACGCCGGGGATTCAAACGGTATTGTCATTGTGCCTTCTTTTACAGGTCTGGGAGCTCCTTACTGGGTAAAGGAATGTAAGGGAGCTATCTATGGTCTGACCCGTGGAGCTGAGTCTAAACATCTGGCAAGAGCGGCTTTAGAGGCTCTGGCTTATCAGTCCAAGGATCTGGTTGAAGTAATGGAAGCTGATACTTTAAGAAAAGTAAGGGAACTTAAGGTTGATGGCGGAGCCAGTCAAAACGGCTTCTTGTGTCAGTTTCAGAGCGATATTCTGGGCATTCCGGTTCTAAGATGTGAAATGTCTGAGTCAACTGCCCTGGGTGCAGCCAGACTTTCAGGCCTGGAAACAGGTTTCTACAGCGCTGATGATTTTAAGAATGAAAAGGTCGTAACCTTTGAGCCACAGATGGATGAGACCAGACGTAATAAGCTCTACAGAAGGTGGAAAAAGGCGGTAGAGAGCACTATTTCTTTTAAGGATGGTGAAAGTGAATAAGAGGACAAAAGGCATTATCTGCCTTTTTCTGGTGGCCGTTACCTTTGGTTTTGGCTATGGTTTCCAGGCAATGGCGGAAAATGTTATTGCGCCATTTTCCTTTTTAAGCTGGCGCTATTTTATCGCCAGTCTTTTCTTTCTGCCTTTTATGTTTAAAAAAGATGGTACCTCATTTAAAACCTGTCTGGAGATAATGATAGTCCTTGGTCTAATTCTTTCGCTGGCTTCTGGTTTTCAGCAGATGGCAGCTGGCAGGATTCATGCCGGTAAAATCGGTTTTATTACCTCACTTTATATCGTGATGGTACCGCTTATTGAATCGGTTTTATTCAAGAAGAGAATTAATTCTCTGACACTTATGTCTATTATTATCTGTCTTATCGGTCTGTTTTTTCTTTGTGGCGTTAGAGATTTTTCTTTTGGTTTCTATGAGTTTATTGTGCTTTGTTCGGCTTTTCTTTATGCACTGGAGATTATCTATATCGATCATAAGGCAAGTGGAGTTAATACATATAAGTTTACTTTTTCTTTGTGCTTTGGAACCTTTGTGTTCTGTTTAGTTTTCTCCATATTTGAAGGAAGTGAACTGCTGAATATAAAAAACGCCCTGGTTCCAGTACTTTATATGGGAATTGTAGCTGGAGCCCTGGGCTATTATTTTCAAAGTAAAGGTCAAAGTCTTACTCCTGGTACTATGGCTTCTTTGATTATGGCCTTAGAATCGGTATTCTCGATGATTGGGGGATTTGTTCTTTTAAACCAGATACCATCAGTATCGGAAATTGTCGGTGCCGTAATTATGTTTGCTGGAGTAGTGCTCTGTATTATCTCTTCAGACAAGTTTTGAGAAGGTTTCGTTTATATCGTCATGAATGACAATATCGGCATATTCATCAGCTGGTGTCTGGCTTTTATTGATTAAGATCAGGTTTTTGCCCTGGAAGTAGCGGATGAAACCGGCAGCTGGATAAACCGACAGTGATGTTCCAAGTATTACCAGAGTATCAGCTTCTTCAATTGCCTTTACGGCATTTATTATGTCATCTTCATCAAGCGCTTCCTCATAAAGTACTACATCTGGCTTGATAATGCCACCACAGTCACAATGAGGAACTCTTTCTTTTTTGTTGAGAATTTCATCCAGACTGTATTTTTTATGGCACTTCAGACAATGGTTAGAATGAATTGTACCGTGCAGTTCTATAACCTTCTGACTGCCGGCCATAGTATGCAGACCATCAATATTCTGGGTGACAACTGTTACATTTTTGTCTTTCTGCAGTGAGGCAATGAAAAGGTGGCCTTTATTTGGCTTAGCGTCTTTAAATACCATTCTGTTGAAATAGAAGTCATAAAACTCTTCTGGATGGTTCATGAAATAGCTATGAGATACAATTTCTTCAGCATGGAGATTATTGGTAAATAGGCCTTTGGCTGAGCGGAAATCCGGGATACCAGAAGCTGTTGACATGCCGGCTCCGGTGAAAAATACAATATTTTGTGCTTCTTTAATAGCTTCTTTTAATTTGTTTATCATAGCTTAATGTTACAATAATTTCATGAAAAAAGTACTTCTTTGTTTAATTCTTGTGCTGTGCATTGTCCTGAGTTTAAATTTTCTGCCGCCAAAAAGAGAGGAATACTTCGATATTGAAGCCGATGATATAAGTCTGGTGGCAGGGTATGATGAAGGGAATGTTATCGCTGGCCTTGATTTTGTAGATTATTATGAGTGTGATGAAAAAGATAAAATCACCATGTTCAGGATATATCTCAAGGATGCCGGAAATGTAAAGGTAGACGGTCATGATGTTAGTAGTATTTCTGAAAGCTGCGCCTATTTTGAAGGGGAGATGTATGAATCAAATGGTTCTGTCTGTCTGATTCAGAAGGATGTTGGCGGCAAAGTTAATTATGTACTGTTCTATGGAGATATTCTGTCTGATAATACCGATGAAACTGACAGGATTGAGGTATATATTAAATGATGATTTATCTTTTGAATCTGCAGGATAATAAGAAACTGATTAATGTACTTGGTCTGCATAATTATTCATTTATGCATATTAAGGATGAAATGTGCAGAATTGAAAAACTGTCTGAAAGCAGAAATGGATTAATAATGCATAGGGAAAGTCTTATTCTGATTGATGGCTATGATCTTGATGTTCTGCTGAAGCTTTTAAAAGATAATGAGATTGTATCTGACTATAAGGCAATTGTGACCAGACATAATCTGAAATGGACAGTTTTTGAGCTGATGAACGAGCTATATAGAGAGAAGATGTCATTTCAGAAAAAGAGAAATGTGTGATTATTTCCGATATTCAGATTTATGTCACATGCTGATGTTAAGATAGTATCAGGTGGTGAATACAATGGAAAAAGTAACAGTAGATGAAATTAAGAAAATAGAACTGATGATTGAAAGCCTGGAGGCAAAGCTTGTAAAGGAAGCTAATTCCCTGACAAAAGAAGGTCTGG
Organism: Erysipelotrichaceae bacterium; assembly: GCA_051893275.1. GTDB lineage: Bacteria > Bacillota_I > Bacilli_A > Erysipelotrichales > Erysipelotrichaceae > Colivicinus. The sequence goes on from JBJFHC010000054.1 coordinate 10,388, forward strand.
AAATAGCGGACAGACTGGTTGATAATACTATCGCTTCTTTAAATAAGATTGGCGAGAAGCTGGAGAGTGAACTGGTGATGGCTGAGGAAGATATTGCGAAGATTGATGAGCGCTGCAACGAAATAATTGTCGATGTAGTTAAGAAAATTGATGAGCTTCCGCATATTGAAATTGCCGAATATAAGACTTTAGACAATGACTATATGAATGATGTTAAGGCTTTTGTGAATGTTGCAGTTCAAAAAGGAAAAGAGATTTATAAGTCTGAGGAGTGTCAGAAACTGATCAGTGAGACAAAAGATGGCGTTCTTAAGACGGCAGATAAAGCTTTAGATGCTTTAAAGGAAATTCTGGAGAAAAAATAGAGTATAATTATTTAGTATGTACAGAAGAGGTAGAAACTCAGGCAACGGATTTTTTGTTCTGATTATGCTGTTAATCTTTGCCCCGGGTTTAGTCGGCGGTATTATCAGTGGCATCATGCCCCTTGTAGTAATGGGTGTGGTTGGTGCCACTCTTTTCTCTGTTTTCAAGGGAATATTTTCCAGTGCTGAGCGTAAAGAATCTGTGCGGCAGAAAACAAGAGAGAAGACGGTTAATAAGAAGCGAAACGCTTTGTCTAATGCCGATGTAGTACGTATTGATTCTAAGCTTAGCGAATATTTTAAGCATAATTATGCACTGGCAGTAATTGATGATGTATCTCTGGTATTAAGTGGCGGTACATATTCTTCTGTTGATAAGCTTTATGTGACTTATAAGGATGAAAAGGTTGTGCGTCTTGGTGAGTTTAAGGATTCTTATCCTGAGATGTATGATAAGATTCTTTCCCTGCTGAATGCTTTTTCTAAGCAGAGTGAGGAGGTGCTTAAATCTAAACCGAAGACTGAAGTTAAGAAGGAAGATGTTCTTTCTGATGCAGATAAATATATTGAAAAGATTAATTCTCTGAATGCTCAGATTCCACAGGAAGAAATAACCAACGGTCTATATCAGACCTGTGATCTGATTAAGCAGATTGAGACCTCAAGAGATGAAAATGATAATCCTAAGCTTAAGAAGCTTTATGATTATTATCTGCCTATTCTGGTCGGTATTCTGGAGAAGTATAAGAAACTGCAGGATGTATCGATTAAGTCTGATGAGTTTAAGGATTGTGAGTCTCAGCTGATTAAGACTATTATTTTAATCAATGAGGCACTCAAAACTATCTATGAGGAGATGCATGAGGATGATTATATGAATATCAATGCCGATATCGAGACTCTGCAGACCCTTTTGAAGAAAGATGGTTTAACGGAGGACCCTTTTAAGAAATGAGTAATAATACAGATATCTATAAGCTTGTAGAGGAAATGAACAGGGCCAAGGCAAAGAAGGAAGTCAGCGATATCTTTTCGATGCTGGATGAGGTTTCGAAAGAGAATAATATATCGGTTGATGATATCCGTAAGTCAGTTAATCGTACAGATGATATTAATCTGAATTCTAACTATGGACATAAGGCTAAAATTATCAAGAAGCCTTCTCTTCCTAATGATGTTGGTGAATATGATAAGCTGAGTGAGGGAATTATCGCCTATATATCTAATGTTGAGTATGGTGATAATGATTATGCCTATGTAAATGCTCATCGCAGTGCTTTAGAGAAATATTATAAGGAAATCAAGTCAAATCCTAAGGATATTGCGGTTGTAGAGGGCCATGTTAATGATGAAATTAATTCCATAGATAATCGAAGTACTCTGGAGGAAAAGGGTTATTATGATGGTCTTTATTATGTTTTAAGGGCTATTAAGAAGGCTAAATCGGAAGTGGCCTATAAGATTAATAATAAGTTAAGAGAGAAGCTTGGTTAATGAAAAATGTTCATGATGAAAAAGAAAAACTGATGGCTCAGTTTTTTGGTAACAGTCGTACTTTAGATATCAACGATACGATGAAGACGCTTGATTCGATTGACAGTGAACTTAATCGTCTGATTGAGAGAAATAACGCTGACATTAAGGAGATGTCATCTTTTGACGTAGACTCTCTTAAGAAACAGATGGAGAGTGATCTGGATGTCAAGCTTGATGTGCCAGAAACGGTAACTGCCGGCAAGGCTTCCAGAGATATATTCGACAAGATAAAAAGAGAAATGAAGGATGAAGTTATTTCTCAGGATGAGGCGATAGACAATCTGATTAATGGATTTAACCGTCCGTATATTACCGGTTATGATCCCCGTCTTATCCGAAATACAATTTTTCTTTATGGACCAAAGGGCAGTGGAAGACACTTTTTAGTTGAAACAGCACTTAAGAAGCTTAAGGAAAACGGACTTATTGTAGATGAAGACGTTTATACCCTGGATATGAAAAGATATGCAAGTGCTTCAAGTGAGAGCGTATTTATTCAAGATCTCTATGCCGGTCTTAACAGTCGTGAAGCGGTTATTGTCGTTGAGAATTTTGAGGAAGCCAATGTAATCTTTAATCGCATGCTCAGTGAGCTTTCAATTAATGGTTCCATAGTCTTAAGCAAGCGTTATACATTAAGCAAGAATCAGCTGGTTGAGGCATCTACAGCTTTAAATAAGCAGATTGTAGATACTTTAAATGGCAATAACAAGATTCTTATTTTTATCAGTGAAAAGGGTACTAATAAATTACTGGATATCTATGGGAAGTCTTTTGTCGAGAATATTAAGGACAGCGTTAAGACTGTATCTTTGAATAATGATGAAATTAGAGAAATCTGTCTTAAGATGACTGCTGATTTTGAAATGAAGGCGGAAAGACAGGTTGAAATAGATGTGCAGATTGATGATTCTTATGTGAATTATCTTATTGAGAATTATGAACCTGGCAAAGGTGTATATTCTATTAAGCCAATAATTGATAAGACTTATGATCTTCTGGTGGATGCTGCCTTAAAGGAAGATAAGCTGGATGTAATCAGATTGATCTTTAATGGTTCAGTTATTATTGAGTTTAACTCTAAGTCAATGGAACTTAAGCTGAATAATAATGAGGATCAAAGAAAAGAAATTGAAGAGGAATTAGATAATATTGTCGGTCTTGATGAAGTTAAGTCTTATCTTAATTCGCTTGAGCAGCATCTCAAGATTTCTAAACTCAGAGCCAGAAAGGGTTTAAAGACAGCTGAGGTTTCTAAACATATGATTTTTACCGGCAATCCAGGAACCGGTAAAACTACTATTGCCCGTATTGTGTCGAAGATGATGAAGGTAGCCGGAGTGCTGGAAAACGGTCAGCTGGTAGAAGTTAGCCGCAGCGATCTGGTAGGTAAATATGTTGGTCATACTGCGCCCCTTACCATGAGCGTAGTTAATTCGGCACTGGGTGGTGTTCTGTTTATTGATGAGGCCTATTCACTGTATAGAGGAAAGGATGATTCTTTTGGCCTGGAGGCCATTGATACGCTGGTTAAGGCAATGGAAGATCATCGTGATGATCTGATTGTTATTCTGGCTGGCTATAAGAAGGAAATGGAAAGTTTTCTTGATGCCAACTCTGGTCTTAAATCAAGGTTTGCCAATATCATTGATTTTCCAGACTATACGGGTGAGCAGATGCTGCAGATTGCTGAAAATATTGCCAGAGCTAAGGACTATGTTATTGATGAAGAAGCTGCAAAGAAACTTCTGGAATATTTTACTGCAGTGCAGTCAAAAGAAGACTCGACATCAGGAAATGGACGTCTGGCCCGCAATGTGGTTGAAGCAGCCATACTTAAGCAGAGCAATCGTGTTCTAATTGATGAAAATGCCGATATAAGTCTTTTGAAACAAGAGGATTTTGATGTTAAATGATACTGTAGCTTCTATCGCTACTCCTTTAAAAGAAGGTGCAATTTCCATAATCAGGATTTCTGGTCCTGATTCTTTTGAAATAGTAAATAAAATAAGTGACATTAAAAGGATGGAAGCCAATACTATAGTTTATGGTCATATTTATGATAAAGATGAAATAGTAGATGAGGTGCTGGTTTCTTTTTTTAGAGGTCCTAAATCTTTTACTGGTGAGGATGTCGTAGAGATAAACTGCCATGGCGGAGTTTATCTGACCAGAAAAATACTGAATATTGTTCTGTCATGTGGTATAAGAAATGCTGAACCGGGTGAATTTTCTAAAAGAGCCTATCTCAATGGCCGAATTGATTTGAGTGAAGCTGAATCCATAAATGATCTGATCAGGGCTAATAACCGTTTTCAGGCCAGGTCGGCTGTAAGGGGACTTAACGGTTCGGTTTCCAAGCTTCTTGATCCAATGATGAAGGAAATGCGCGATGTCATATCAATGATTGATGTTAACATTGACTATCCTGAGTATTATGATGAGAAACAGATGTCACTAGATGAAATAAAACCTTATGTAAAAAAATGGATAGCTGAATGCAGAAAGATGATAGACCAGGCTGAGCGTTTCAGAGTGATTAAAGATGGTCTTGATACCGTAATAATCGGCAAGCCAAATGTGGGCAAGTCTTCGCTGTTAAATGCCCTGCTGGGATATGACAAAGCCATTGTGACCGATATTGAGGGTACTACCAGGGATCTGGTTGAGGGAAAGGTAAATCTTGAGAATATTTCACTCAATCTGATTGATACGGCCGGTATCAGGGAGTCAAAGGACATAGTTGAAAATATCGGCATTGAAAGATCTAAAGAAGCTTTAAAGAAAGCTGAACTGGTTCTTCTGGTTATAGATGCTTCAAATATTGACGAAAAAGATGAGGAACTTCTGAATATGACAGAAGGCTATAACCGGATTGTTGTCTACAACAAGAATGATTTAAACAATCATGAAGGAATTTCTATCTGTGCCAAAGATGGGGATATTGTTTCTTTAACCGATTATCTTAATGACAGATATAAGGATGATACAAAGCTTGTTGATGAAGATGTGCTGAATAACGAAAGACAGATTTCACTGATGAAGAAATGCCTCTATGAATTGGCTGAGCTTGAAGCGGGTCTGGATTATGTTAATCTTGATGTGCTTGAATTAAATCTGGAAGAGGCTTATCATTCTTTGTCTGATATACTTGGAAGGGAATATAGAGAGGATCTGATTGATCATCTCTTCAGGAATTTTTGTTTAGGAAAATGAGTAAATGGCTTGATTCACATTGTCATATAAATGGCAGAGAGTACTATGATGATTTAAATGATGTTTTAGATAACATGGTTTTTAATGATGTTTCTAGATGTATGATTGTGTCACTTAATACCGGGGAATTTGAATATTCTTTAAAGATAAATCATCCTGATATTGAGTTTAAGCGTTCAATAGGCATCTATCCTGAAGATGTAGATAAATATAATCTGAATGATTTTATGCCCTACTTTGAATCAGCTGATGCGATTGGTGAAATAGGGCTGGATTATTACTGGGCAAAGGATAATGCCGATAAACAGAAGGAAGTGTTTATTGAACAGCTGAAAATCGCAAAGAAGCTCAATAAACCGGTAATCATTCATTCCAGAGAGGCGATGAAGGACACCTATGATATTTTAAAGGAATACAGGAATAGCGGGGTTCTGCACTGTTACAGCGGTTCTAAGGAGATGGCCAGGGAGTTCGTTAAACTGGGATACTATATTTCTTTTGCGGGAGTTATTACCTTTAAAAACGCAAAAGAACCACTTGAGGTGGCAAGGAACATTCCACTTGACCACATGCTTATTGAAACTGACAGTCCCTATTTAACGCCAGTGCCAAAAAGAGGAAAGCGCAATGAACCGGCCAATGTGGTTTATACAGGACGCTTCATCTGTGAACATCTTGGAATTGATGAGGAAGAGTTTAAGGATATTATAAACAGCAACTATAACAGGCTGTTTGGGGGTAGATGATGAATTTTCTTTTTTATGCGATGATAATACTGCTGGTAGTTATGACAATAAATAATGCCAGAAAAATGAAGTCTTTTGGAAATGAAAGGGGCTTTATTGATGTCTATGGTAAAGTGCTAGATGGTCAATCTGGTGCCCGAGAAGAACTTGAGAACTATCTTAATACCAATCAGATAGAATATTTAAATTCCAAGGCTATGCTGGTGAAGATTTATGATGATCTGAGAAATGATATTGATTATACAGAAGATGTTGAAAAACTTAATATAAAACCATTGTTTACTTCTAATGGCCAGTTTTCCAGGGATATGTTCAGCAAAAACTGTGATGCCTTTATCTGGCTTTCAATGATTTATGCCATTGCCTATAAAAAAGATAAAAAGGTTGCTGCTGAAATAATAGATCAGAAAGTAAAGACAATGAGTGATAAATTCGTTTCTTTCCTGGAATATCATCTCTATCTTGGATATGTAGCCTCATTGAATAATAATAAAAATGATGATTACAGGTTTCTGCAGAATCTGATAGATGGTGAATATAATAATCTTATTTATGAAAAGAAGCTTATTGGTTTATATAAAAGAGAAGCGGCTATTTTCCTTTTTAAGAATAACGATCTTAAGGATGAATTCTGGCTGCAGGACTTAAAACATTTTAAGGAAACCAAGATTGGTTCACATCTGATTGAAGATCTTAATTTAAGTGAAAAGGTCGATCAGATTAAGGGACCGGAAGCTATTGCGTCTGATGAGGAAGATAAGCAATGCGATTAATAGTTGGTTTAGGCAATCCCGGCAAGAAGTATGAATGCACCCGTCATAATGCCGGTTTTATGTGCATTGATATGTTGTTAAAGAAACTGAATGCTTCTTTGGACCAGGAAGGGTTTAAGAGTTTTTATACTACTGTATTTCATAAGGGTGAAAAGATTATTATTATGGAACCGCAGACCTATATGAATCTGTCAGGTGAAGCTCTAAGTGCTATAGTGAATTTCTATAAAATTGAACATGAGGATATACTGGTTGTCTATGATGATCTCGATCTTCCACTAGGAAAGCTGAGACTCAGGAATTCAGGGTCAAGTGGCGGCCATAATGGAATGAAGAGTATTATTGGCCTATTAAATGATCAGAATATTAAGCGTATTCGTATCGGCATAAGCCGCGATAAGCAGTATGAGGTTTGCGACTATGTTCTTTCTAAGATTGTCGGTGATGAAAAGAAAGAGTTTGATAAGGCTTTAGATAAAGCCTCAGATGCGATTTTATACTGGCTGGATGAGAGAGATTATAATAAGGTGATGAGCAAGTTTAACGGATGAAGAATTTATGGCTGTTAGATAAAATTGAAAATAGTTTAAGGGGAAATGAGTATTTCTCTTTTTCTGCTTATCATTCTTTAACCGAGGAAGCCATAAATCTTTCTATTCTGGCTAAAAAAAGTATCAAACCAATAGTTGTGGTTAAGGAAAACAATTATCTGGCAAATCGTTTAAAAGAAATACTGGTTTCTTATTTTGAAGAAGACGAGCTTGTAAGCTATCTTCCCGAAGAATCTTTAAGGGCTGAGGAAATAGCTTCTTCTTTTGAAAACAGAGCGGAGAGGCTTAATGCGCTTTATAAGATTATTCAGAATAATAAAGTGAAAATAGTCATAACCACCGGTTATGGCTATATCAGGCATCTTCCAGAGGTAAATCTGCTTAAAGATTCACTGATTAGCCTTAAGGCTGGCGATGTGATTACCAGGGAAGAGCTTTCACTTAAACTTAAAAAACTGGGTTATGAGAAGGTTAACCGTGTTGAAACACCAATGACCTATGCTTCAAGAGGCTATATTCTGGATGTTTATTCAATTAATTATCCAAATCCTCTGCGTATAGAGTTTTTTGATGATGAGATTGATTCTATCCGTTTCTTTGATATTAATACGCAGTCAACTATATCGCATACTGATGAGTGTGAGATAGTATTTGCGAAGGACGTTTTCTTTTCGAATGAGGAAAAGAAATACCTGAAGGAAAATGTGAAGTGTGAATCAGGACAGATGGAGCTTGATCTGGAATATATTTATAATGATCTATATTTTCAGAGTCAGTATTTTTATCGTTCTTATTTTAAGAATAATCATCTGTACGATTATCTGGATAATTCACTGGTTTATTTTTCTAATTTAAATGGTATCAGGGATCATCTTAAAATACTTGGTGAGGAAACTGTTTCCTATATTCAGGAGATGCATGAAGAGAAAAGGCTGCCTCTAAGGTTTTCGGTTTATGGTGAATTTGAAAACTTAATCAGGGTAAAGGATTCAATAAGTGCCGAAATGGCTATCAGGCCATATGAGCTGATTGAGGAAATAGATCTGCCTTTTGGCAACAGTTCATATCTGGTTAAGATTATTTCATCTGAGCCCTACAGATATAAGCTTTTAATTGTCGATGATAAGCATTATGATATCCTGCTTAATGATTTAAAAGAAAACAGTCTTGAATATTATGAATATGCCAATGTGCTTATTGAGGGAATTAATATCGTTAGGGCTGATGTATATGGCGGTTTTGAATTAAGCCAGGATAATCTGGCTGTTTATACTACCAGCGATATTTTTAAGGGCATTAAGCATAAGGGCAGATATTCTTCAAAATATACGGAGAGTATTTCACTTAATTCTTATGAGGAATTAAATAAGGGTGACTATGTCGTACATGATCAGTATGGCATAGGCCAGTTTGTGGATATTGAGTCAAGGACAATTAATGGCATAACCAGTGATTATCTGAGAATTGTCTATAAGGGCAATGATGAACTGCTGGTACCATTAAATCAGTTTTCCCTGGTCAGAAAATATGTTTCCAAGGAAGGGGTTATACCAAAGCTTCATAAGCTTGGTACAAACCAGTGGCAGAAAACTAAGCAGAAGGTTGAAGAGAATGTTGAACAGCTGGCAGGCAGGCTTTTGGAACTTTATGCCGAAAGAGAAAATGAAATTGGTTTTGCGTTTAGCAGCGATGATGAACTGCAGAAGGAGTTTGATGAAACTTTTGAGTTTGATCTGACCCCAGATCAGGCGAAGGCAATTGAAGAAGTTAAAACTGATATGGAATCAAAGAAACCAATGGACAGACTTTTATGTGGTGATGTTGGTTTTGGCAAGACGGAGGTGGCTTTAAGGGCGGCTTTTAAGGCAATCAATGATAATAAGCAGGTTGCCTATCTTTGTCCAACCACCGTTTTATCTGCGCAGCATTATAAGACTTTTAAAAACCGTCTGCAGGATTTTCCTGGAAGAGTTGAGCTTTTAAATCGTTTTGTGGATGAGAAGACGCAAAGAGAAATAATTGATGATCTTAAACAGGGTAAGGTAGATATTCTGATAGGTACTCATCGTATTCTTTCTAAGGACGTTGTCTATAAGGATCTTGGGTTATTAATAATTGATGAGGAACAGCGTTTTGGCGTTGAACATAAGGAGAAAATAAAGGAACTGAAGAAATCGATTGATGTTTTATCGCTTTCAGCTACACCGATTCCAAGGACTCTGCAGATGTCATTAATTGGTTTAAGGGGATTATCTACACTGGATACTCCACCCAGTAATCGTTACCCGATTCAGACCTATGTGGTTCACAAGAGTGAGAATCTGATAAAGGAAGTAATAATGAGAGAACTTGAGAGAAATGGTCAGGTTTTCTATCTCTACAACAATGTTGAGGAAATATACAATGTTGCCTCTAAAATCAGAAAAAATATTCCTTACGCTTCAGTTGAAGTGGCCCATGGTCAGATGTCTTCAGGCCAGATAGAGGATGTAATGTACCGTTTCTATAATAATGAAATTAATGTGCTGGTCTGCACGACCATTGTCGAAACTGGCCTGGATATCCCAAATGCCAATACCATTATCGTTGATAATGCACAGAACTTCGGTCTTTCTCAGCTCTATCAGATTAAAGGAAGAGTTGGCAGAAGTGACAGGATAGCCTATGCCTATTTCCTGGTTCCAGAGAAAAAACAGCTTTCGGAAACTGCTGCCAAGCGTCTGGAAGCTATTAAGGAGTTTACGAATCTTGGTTCAGGCTATAAAATTGCCATGCGTGATCTGACTATCAGAGGAGCTGGCGATCTTCTGGGTCCTAAGCAGTCTGGTTTTATTGATAATGTGGGTCTGGATCTGTATCTGGCAATGTTGTCAAAGGCTATTAAAAAGAAACGCGGGGAAGAGGTTAAAGAAGAAAAGCCACTGGAGAAGATTAATATTCCAATTTCCTCGGCCATTCCTGATTCATTTAACGAGAATGATTATGAGAAGCTGGCCATGTATCATGAGCTGGACAGAATTGGTAATAAGAAAGATCTGCTTAATTATTATCTTAAGGTACAGGATGAATATGGTCATCTGCCTAAGGAAGTGGAAGCTCTTTTTGAGAAGAAGAAGCTGGAACTTCTTTATAATCTTCATTATATTGATTCAGTTACTTCCAGGAATTCGAAGTTTGAAATTATTCTGACAAAGGAGTATTCTGATAACATAGATGGAGTTAAACTGTTTGAATACTGTACAAATCTGTCAAAGGATATAAAGATTTCTTATAAATATGGGAAACTGATGTTGTCTGTTCCATCGCTTAAGGAAGCTATAGATAAGATTCTGCAGCTGGTGGACAATCTGGATAAGCTGGAAAAAAATGAGAGTAGATAAATATTTAAAAGTAGCGAGAATTTTAAAGAAAAGAGAAGTAGCCAAGAATATGGCACTGGAAGGAAGGCTTCTTATTCATGATAAGCCTATTAAGCCTTCCTATGAAGTAAAAGTAGGCGATGAGATTACCATTGTCTTTGGTCATCGTACTTTTACGGTCAGGGTACTGGAAGTTAAGGAGACAGCTTCTAAGCAGGAAGCTCTTTCCAT
>JBJFHC010000055.1:0-4940 GCA_051893275.1 Erysipelotrichaceae bacterium
GAAATCTGCAACAATCAGACAAATTAAGCGGTGTTTAATACATCGCTTTTTAAAAAAGGAAAATGTTATGGAAAATAAACTCACAGTAATCAAAACAGCCGATCTTCTGCATAAGAAGACAGGAAGATCATTCATAGCTGTTTTTCTGGATATAGTACGTTCATATTTTGAATATAGCTCTACTTTTGAAAACTACTTGGATTTTAACTTTATTGAAAAAGATACAGATTTAAGAAGAATATATGTCACTTATAAGATAAACCAGAACTATATACGCAAAAATACAGTTAAAACATTAAACAGAAAAGACTTCTTTAAAAAATACAGTCCTACTTTTGACTATACCTTTATTGATGAATGTGATGAATTTCTCTTAAAACATAAAGACTTTATCGCTTCATCAACAGACGGAAGCACCAAAGTTAATATATGTCAGGATTCCTATATCTCAAAGGAAGCTATGATTCATGATTTAAAAGAACGTTCATTAACCATATTTGAAGAAATAATCGATCAGAATAAGGCATTTACATCACTATCATCCTCTTATTCAAATATCAGGATTTATATGGCAAAAAACGAAAAGGAAACATCTGTTATAGATTCATGTCTGATTACCGGTACAAATGATAGTTTTATCTGTCATATTGATAATGGCATTATTTCAAAACCAGCCATCGGCAAAGATCATAATTCCTATAAAAAGAATCCAGATACTAACTATATGTTTATCGGTTTAAAAATACCGATGTATACCGAAATAATTCAAAGGGCCAAAGAGCTTATGAATAAAGAAGACAATAAATATCTATCCTTTGACTTCATCGTATCCAAAGACAGCTTCTATCTCTATGATGTTTCCTATGCTCCAGATATCTGCATTATGCAGAACACTTATTTTGAAACGGAACCTTTAAGAGAAAAGATGGATGAAATATTTAATTCAGAAAGAAATAAATATACACCATTGATTAAAACTCTGTTTGTGCTGTCTTTAGATATTTTTATATCTTTATTCTTTAATCTGCCTTTTGTCTTTATGGCGGAGTTTATACTCTTCTATTTATTAGTCTATCGAAATATTGACACCCGAAAGTTCTATAAGACCTGTCTTTTAAGTTTTGGCTTATCATTTTTACTGATGCTTATTCTTAATGTAATACTGCCACTTTCTTTAAATACAGAAATATTGGGAAGTGATTTATTTGTTCTGACTTTAATCTATCTGATTTATATTTCTTTGGTTTATGCTTTGCTTTCGGTTTTAATCAGTATTGTGGTTAATTATCTGGTTTATCCTTTTCTGAATGGAATAATGGAAAATCAGCATAAGAACAGGCAGCTTGTTATTCTGTTATTAACAGTATTGATCACAATAATAACGGCAGTAATTGTTTTAAGAGGTTAAAAATATGCGCAAAGTAAATAGAGAAGTAAAAGACAGAAATGAAATTGTGGAGATCATAAGGAAGGGAAGAATCTGCCATCTTTGTATCAATGATGATGTCTATCCCTATATTGTTCCATTGAACTATGGCTATGAAGTAATAGATGATGAACTATATCTATATTTTCATTCGGCCATGGAAGGAAGAAAGATTGAACTGCTTAGAAATAATAATAAAGTTTCTTTTGAAATAGAAACAGATAATTATGAAAAGTATGACGAGAATAAGCTGATGTGTACGGAATATTATGAATCCGTTATTGGTCAGGGCGAGGTATTTTTTATTGAAGAAGACAAGAAAAGAATACTTGATCTCATCATGAATCACTACTATCCTGAAGGGGATAAAGCATATAATCTGGAAGTAATAAGCCGTACACTGGTCTATGGTTTAAAAGTTAGAATTATAACAGGCAAAAGACATTAGTTCTTGACATTAAAGCTTTATAAATGATATTTTATATAAGCGTTAGCAATAACTAACTATGGCTATTGCCTTTTATTTTGACTAAAAGGTTAGTTAAAGCTAACTGAAAGTGAGGAAAATATGTTCAATAAAAGACTGCTTAAACTGGTACCTGGAAGCATGAAATACATCATGATGAATGTAGTGTTTCAATGGGCTGGTTTAATCGCCAATATTGTGCTGATGATTAATGTGGCAAATTACATCAGCAGACTTTATCTTCATATTGCCTTGATCGATGATTTATACAGAATCATAATTATATTTATCTGCACCATGATCATCAGATTTATCAGTTATTACTTTTCTAATCGGGCCAGTTTCTCTTCTTCTAAAGAAGTTAAACAGAAACTCAGGAGAATGATTTATGAGAAAATGCTCAGACTTGGTACGACATATGACGCGGAAGTGGAAACTTCAGGCATAGTCCAGGTAGCTACAGAAGGAGTGGAACAGCTGGAAACTTATTTTGGTTCTTATCTGCCACAGTTATTCTATTCGCTTCTGGCACCGTTTACTTTATTTGTGATAATTGGAAGCTTTTCTTTGAAAACCGCTTTAATTCTTTTAATCTGTGTACCTTTAATACCTGTGACAATAGTAGCTGTCCAGAAATTTGCCAAAAGACTGTTATCTGGATACTGGGACCAGTATACAAAGCTGGGTGACAGTTTTTTAGAGAATCTGCAGGGACTTACTACCTTAAAAATCTATGAAGCGGATGAATATAAGCAGGAAAAAATGAATGAAGAAGCAGAAAACTTCAGAAAGATTACCATGAAAGTCTTATCCATGCAGCTAAACTCCATTACCGTAATGGATATAGTAGCCTATGGTGGCGCAGCTTTAGGCATTATAGTTGCCTTAATTGAACTCAGAAAAGGAAATATTGATCTGGCTCAGTGTCTGATCATTATTCTATTAAGTGGCGATTTCTTTATTCCGATGAGAATGCTGGGTTCTTTCTTCCATGTAGCCATGAATGGCATGTCGGCGGCTGATAAAATATTCAGACTTCTGGACATGGAAGAAAAAGAAAAGGGAAAAGAAAATATTCAGGGTCTGGATATTGAAATTAAAAATCTAAATTTCAGCTATGACAGTCAAAGACAGATATTAAAAAATATCAATATAAATATACCGGAAAAATCCTTTATATCGCTTGTAGGCGAATCAGGTTCAGGAAAATCAACCATCGCTTCTATCTTATACGGAAACTATTCAGAATATGAAGGTTCTATTACTATCGACAATAAGGAATTAAGAAAGATAGAAGAAAGAAATCTTTTACAGAATATCTGTTACGTTTCCTTTAACAGTTATCTTTTCAGGGGAACCGTAAGAGATAACCTGAAAATGGCTAAAGAAGATGCAACGGATGAAGAGATGCTAGAAGTGCTTAAGAAAGTTAATCTCTACGCTTTTCTGGAAAGTGAAAAAGGTTTAGATACCAAACTTATGGAAAGAGGCAATAACTTCTCAGGCGGACAGAGACAGCGCCTTACACTTGCCAGAGCACTGCTGCATGATGCAAAGATTTATATCTTTGATGAAGCTACTTCCAATATTGATATGGAATCAGAAAATGACATTATGCAGGTAATAATGCAGCTGGTTAATAATAAAACAGTAATCCTTATCTCACACCGTCTGGCTAATGTGGTTAACAGTGATTCCATCTATGTTTTAAAAGATGGCGAAATAAAAGAAAGTGGAAGCCATGAAGAGCTGCTCAATAAAAAGGGCCTGTATTCAAAAATGTATGAAGCTCAGATAAGTCTTGAAAACTATGCAAAGGAGAACGAAGATGAAAAGAAGTGCGCTTAATATAATGCTTAGGCTGATAGTTCTGGTTAAACCTTTGTTGTTATTTATGATTCTGGCCGTTTGGATGGGGGTAATCGGTAATCTTATGGCCAGCTTTATTACTGTACTTGGTGGCTATGGTATTTTGAATATTCTTAAGGGAAATGAGGATCTGAAAATAATTTTTATACTCCTTATTGTGTTTGCGCTTGTCAGAGGTTTTTTGCGATATGGTGAACAGACCTGCAATCACTATATAGCTTTCAAGCTGCTGGCTTTAATACGTGAAAAAGTCTTCAGGGCTTTAAGAAAACTCTGTCCGGCCAGGCTGGAAGTAAAGAATTCAGGTGATCTTATTTCATTAATTACCAGCGATATTGAACTTCTGGAAGTTTTTTATGCCCATACAGTTTCACCGGTTTCTATTGCGTTTATTTATTCGCTGATTATGGTATTTTTTATCGGCCATTATCATCTGGTTTTGGGTTTAGTAGCCTTGGTTGCCTATATAGTAATTGGTTTAATCATCCCGGTATATGTTAATTCACTGGTTAAGAATGATGGTCTTCTTTTCAGAAATGCTCAAGGATTGCTTTCTTCTTTTGTCTTGGACAGTTTAAGAGGATTAAGGGAAATACTGCAGTTTAATAAAGGTGAAAAAGAGCTTAATGAGCTAGATTACAGAACAAATGAGCTCCTTACGCTTGAAGAACGCATGAAGAATAAAAACGCCTTTAATCTTTCTTTTACCAATACAGCGATATATTTATTTGATCTGATCATGATGATATGTGCTTCTCTGCTTTATTTTAATAATCTTATCAGTTTTGAAGCACTGATTATTTCAGTTATTGCCCTGATGAGCTCTTTTGGACCGGTGGTTGCCCTGGCTTCACTTGGCACAACCTTGCCAAATACCCTGGCAGCTGGTGAAAGGGTACTTGATATTCTTGATGAAAAGCCACTGATTGAGGAAGTGAAGAATAAAGAAAATACTGTATTTAATAAGCTGGAGGCAGAAAATATTTACTTCAGCTATGGAGATGAGCTGATTCTTGATGATATAAGTTTAAATATCCGTAAGGGTGAAACAGTAGGTATTGAGGGAAGAAGTGGAAGTGGCAAGTCGACACTGCTTAAACTGTTTATGCGTTTCTGGGATATAAATAAAGGCGATATAAAAATAAGCAATAAGGATATTAAAGAGATTAATACTTCTGA
>JBJFHC010000056.1:0-4934 GCA_051893275.1 Erysipelotrichaceae bacterium
AGTGGTCAAAAGTTGAAAGAATAGAGAATTCCTCACTTGTAAGAACTTACACTGGCGGTGCCAACAGAGATGTGGTTCATCCTTCTTACCAGGCATGGTCTTATGCTCAGTTAATTACTGACTATAATACTGCTGTTCAGAAGAAAGAAATAGGATTAAAACCTTGCGCTTATCTTCATAATTACATAAGAAAAGATGATGACCCAATCGATGATAAACAATATAAAAATATACTTGATGAGGCTCCTGTTTTTACCAAAGGACAGGTTAGGGATTTAAGAGAATTTATTAAGTCTTTTATTAAGACTGGTGATAATAAAGAGATTCTTTATGAAGTAGATCACGGAAAAATTAAACCATCCAAGAGCTTACAGAATGCTATTGCATCAATGATTAAGGGTAATAAAGAATTTGTAATGATAGATGAACAGCGTGTTGCTTATGACACCATTTTAAATCTGTCTGAGAAATGTCAGAACGATAAGAAGAAAAGAACTATTATCTGTACTGGTGGTCCTGGCACTGGCAAAAGCGTTATTGCCATACAGCTGCTGGTGGCTTTAACTCAAAAGGATCAGTTTGTTCAGTATGTTTCAAAGAACAGTGCACCGCGTGCGGTCTATAGCGAAAAGCTTAAAGGAACTTTGAAACCAAGCAGTGTTGATAATATGTTTAAAGGTTCTGGTTCCTATACTGAAATAGGAAACAATATGATTCATACTTTACTGGTTGATGAAGCTCATCGTTTAAATGAGAAGTCTGGCATGTTCCATAATAAAGGAGAAAATCAGATAAAAGAAATAATTCATTCTGCTTTATGCTCCGTATTCTTTATCGACGAAAGCCAGAGAGTTACTATGAGTGATATTGGGTCAGTTGAAGAGATAAGAAAATGGGCCAAAATAGAAGGTTCAGATATTTATCAGATGGAATTGATTTCTCAGTTTAGATGTAATGGATCAAACGGATATTTATCTTGGCTTGATAACTTATTGGATATCAAAGAAACTGCTAATTATAGTATAAAGGAACTTGATTATGACTTCAGGATTTTTAATAATCCTCAGGAAGTTAGAGACTTAATCATAGAAAAAAATAAAGAAACAGGCAAGGCAAGAATCTTAGCTGGATACTGCTGGAACTGGCCAAGCAATACTCGAAAAGATACCAACTATCATGATATTAAGATAGGCGATTTTGGTATCAGCTGGAATTTGGATGGTGGCCAGTCATTCGCAACCAGCGAAAGTTCTATAAATGAAGCTGGCTGTATACACACAACTCAAGGCTTGGAATTTGATTATGTTGGAGTAATCATTGGGGATGATTTAAGATATGAAAATGGTCATATTGTTACAGACTACACCAAGAGGGCATCTACAGATCAATCTATAAAAGGTTTAAAATCATTAGATAAAAAGAATCATTCTGAAGCTATTAGAAGAGCTGATGAAATAATTAAAAACACATATCGTACTTTGATGACGCGTGGAATGAAGGGCTGTTATGTATACTGTACCGATGAAGGCTTAAGGCGATATATTGAAGAAAAATTAAAGTATTAAATAAATCTAAAAGTGATATCACATTGTCTAACATCGTCTAAAAGATCGTCTAAACATCGTCTAAAAATCAGTTAAATATCGTCGCAACATCGTCACAATTTATCCTAATGCGACGACGTCTCGATTAAGCTTAGAGACTATTCAAATGAATTAATAAGGGTGTTTATAACGAATATGAATATTGTTAACTAAAACTTTTATCACCAATAAATATTCTGCTTTTCCAAAAAGAAAAAGCTCCACCCCAGGTACAAAGGCATCTCGACTGAATAGTCTTACTGGCACAGCCAGCCCAGAATTCTCCATCTCAAGTGAGCTTTCCTATATTATATCGTAGTTGTAGTATATAATGAATAAGAAATAAGAGGAAAACAATATATGCTTAGAACTAATTGCCAGAAGTTATATGACTTCCTAGATAAATGGTATAAACTGTTTAAAAACGAAAAAAGTACTGTAAACCAGCTGCTGGACAAAAGCTTTGAAGAAAAGTGCGATGAATTTGGCTTCTATGAAGACTATGAGCGGGTTTGTGAAGAAGGACTCTTAAGTATTGAGGGAATCAGTGAGTTTATAGAAAACAATGATTTTGATTTGGATGATGCATTCTCTATTCTTTATGGAAGATGGAACTGGTATCGATATGATGAATTGAACAAAAGTGATATAAAAAATCCAGAAGTCAGGAGATGGTTTATTAAAGTATTAGAGTGTATGCTTATGCATGTTGGCTCTGCCTTAAATATGGACTATGGAGATATTGTAAGCTGCAGAATAAAGACCATTATCTATAATACCGGCTACAAGAAAAAGGATGGTATTGAAGAAACGCTGATTATCAATAAAAACGGTGAAATTAAACGCAGTCTTAAAAAGAATGGATGTAAAAACTATCCTGACAGTTTTACTGTTGAAAGTAATAAGGCTAAGGATTATATTAAACGTTTATCTAAATGTTTTGTCTATGGAAATGATTTCTATCTTGACAGCAGATTTGGAACAGTTGAAATTGAATTCACCAATGCAGAGAATAGAAAGAATCGTTTCTTCTATGGTTTAGGAAAACTTAAAGATGAAGAAGGGAATGATCTCTCAAAGATGCTAAGAGAGCTTTGTGATTTAGATGAACTGCTGGTTTTTGATGGAAAGCTTAAACTGATAGAAGAACTTATACTGGATTATTGTTCAGATAATGTATTTGAGAAACTCATTGTAAAAAAAGAAGAATCCTCTCTTACTTACATTCAGGATATAGATGGCAGAAGAATGAGTATTACGATTGATGATCAAGATATTAAACTGCTGTTCAATCATATAAAGCCTGATAACTTTATTTCAGGTAATACCGATTCATTAAGAACGTTTACAGTAAGTTTAGTTCTGAGTGATGGACAGTTATTAAGCTATGACAATAGTTATAATGCTCGCTCACTTTCTGATGAATTAGTTTCATTTATTGAAGGTGTTGGAAGAATTATCGGTCACTATAATGTAGGTGATATATTTAAAAGAAGTATTTATAATAATCCTAAACGCAAAAAGGGTGACTATATGCTTTGTAAAGTCTCGATAGATCGTTTAAGAAAAGAGTATTACTATCTTTCAGTCGAAGATGATTTATGTGTATATGATGATGTGATAGTGCCTGGAATCGATAATGCTGAACGTTATATTGGCACTATCGAGGAAATAAAATTCTGTAAGGAGAATAAACTTCCTTATCCACTAAATAATATGCGGTATATTGAAAGACGCTGCGTTAATGAAGACTATGAATTTATAGATGAATTGTTCTATTGAGGAATGAAAAATGAACCCACAAAATAAACTTAAACTATATTACATCCTGGAAGAAATGCTGAGACTATTTAAAGATGAAAAAGCTGGTGCCAGACTCTTACTAAGCAGAGATTTTGAAGACAGACTGAATGAACTAGGCATACATAAATACTCCAGGACTTATGTAAAACTGTCAAAGGATGAATTAAACAGCTATATTGAAAAAACAGATGATATAGAAGAACTATCTTCTATATTCTACAGCCGCTGGTATCATATTAAGAACTGTGGCATGGCTGATGACATAGAAAAAAGAGATAACCGTGACTGGTTTATCTATATTCTTCATAGAATGGAAGAAGTAATGAATGATGAAATAGCCTGTTTTGGTGGCGATACTGCTGTTAATGTAAAGATTGTCTCTGTCAAAAACAGAATGAAACAGATAATAGAACTCTTTAATGATGGTACGGTTAAGATAAATGGTGAAGAAATAAATACCAACAGTCAAGTTGAAATAATGTCATTTATTGAATCTCTCTATGATTACTTCAGTATTGCCAGAATAAGAGAAGAAACAGATAAGGACAACTATTATACAGTTACTATTAATGACAGCTTCACTTATTCACATTCTTTTGAATCTCTTAGAGAGCTCTCTGATGAATTAAGAGAAATACTTAATAACGATAAACTCTTTGTCTTTGATGGAAATAAGAACAGACTGGACAGAATATTCTTTAAGTATTTCCGTAATGATTCATATGAGGGAAGAAGCTTTGAAACCATTGAACTTAACAGACAGTTCTCTTCTTTCCAGTATGTTAAAAATAACTTTAGGGATACTTATAATTTAAGAATTACCGGTGACAGAGTAACAGAACTGCTTGATAAAATAGATCCAGAAATACTCTTAGGCCCAAAGAAGGACAAGAATAAAAAAATAACTGATGATAACTGCACCAGGGAATATACTTTAACCTATAACTTCAAAAATGGTGAAGAAAAAGTAATTGAAGGAACATATGACTTAAATGGACTTCCTGAGATGTGGCCAATACTTATCTATAATCTGAATATTCTGATGGGTAATGTTGGTTTAGGTGATATCTTCAATGAAAACTACTACAACAAGATAAGACACCGTAAGGATGACTATATGCTGTGCCTGGTATCAGTAAATGGCGATGAAAGGCTCTTTATTGGAGAGGATGAAAGCCTTAAAGCAGGGGATGATGTAATAGTCCGTCTTCCAGATGATGATGAGGCTTTTGGTACCATCAGGGAAATAAACTATTACTCAGCTGATGAAGCACCGGTAAATCTTTCAGCATTATGTTATATTGATAGAATTGCCGATGAATATGATTATGAATTTTTAGAAGAGGAAGAATAATGGACACGGATTTTAGTTTTGATGAAATATATGAATACATATATAAACTGCCAAGTGGTGCCAGGACTACAATACGTAAAATACTGGAAGAAGTATTAAATATAAAAGATCCTGAAGAATTATCTTTAAGAACCAAAGAACTTAAACGGAATCTTGAGGAACATTATCCTGATATCCATATTGGCTATGATCCA
>JBJFHC010000057.1:0-4919 GCA_051893275.1 Erysipelotrichaceae bacterium
AGAGATGCCCTTTTAAAACATAATCGAAATATCAAAGACATCGAAGCCATCTTTGTAACCCACGGACACAGCGATCATATTAAAGCCAGACAGGCTATAACCAATAATACAGACTGTGATCTTTATACCAATGATACTGTCTATTATTATCTTGTTGACCTGAAGGCTCATACCAATATCCTGGAATTTGATGTTCCATACTTTATTAATGATTTAAAAGTTACCATGTTCAAGGTAGGGCATGACTATCGCAATACTGGAGGATTTATTTTTGAATACCATAATCAGAAAGTAGGCTATGTAACCGACTGTGGAAAACTTACCAAGAAAATTTACAACTATCTGAAAGGTTCAGATGTGATTGTGATTGAATCTAATCATGATATTGATATGTTAAAGAATGGTCCATATCCTTATGATCTTCAGTGCAGAATTTTATCAACTGTCGGTCACCTGTCCAATGAGGAATGTGCCATGAATATAAATAAGCTCTATGATGATGGAACAAATAACTTTCTGCTGGCTCATCTTTCAAGAGAAAACAACAGACCAGATATTGCCTTACAAGAAACACTGGAAGCCCTGAATGGTAAAGAAGCAAATGTCTATGTCTGCCCGGTTGAGGGCGATGATCTTCTGACTTTTTAGTTTACCTCTTAAGTATTTAATACGTATAATTAAATGTAGAAAGAGGATGATCAATATGAAAGAACTAATTGAAAAGCTTAACGCAATGACTGAAGAAGAGGCAAAAGTCTATATTGAAAGTTTAAGTGAAGATGAAAAGAAGGCACTTAAAGAATATCTAAGCAACAATGAACTTGATGATGAAGCACTGGACAAGGTTGCCGGAGGTGGTCTGACATTCAGCTCGGGAATTGCACAGATGCTTTAAAGAAAGAGGATGATCATATGAATGAAGAAAAGAACAACGCAGAGAATAATGAATTGAACGAAGAAGACCTGGAACAGGTACAGGGCGGTTTAATGAGAAAACCCTATGTTCCAGATAACTCTGATGAAAAAGAGAAACCAGCAGTAAATCCGGCTGAAGCTACCGGACCATTAATCAGGTTTTTGTAGGAGCCAACTTATTATTAAAGAATTTAAAGGACAAATGTATGACAGACAGAGAATTAAAAGATGAAGTAATGGATGAAGTAAGCGGTGGACTTAATAGAAAACCATATGCAAGCACAAGCCTTAATTCCGGATACAAAATGATGTGCTGTAATAACTGTGGCCATGAGTTCTATAATTATACTGCTTTATCAAACTGCTGTCCGGAGTGCGGTTCAAATAATATCAGCGAAGAAAGCTGAATTGAATAAAAGAAAAGGATATTCAAAACAACATATTCAAAGATTAGGCACATATAGCTCAGGAATCATCCGAATACTGAAAGTCGGTCTTTAACAGGTAAAAAGAATAAAAGGAGCTGAAATCACCGGTAATTAAAGGAGGTTTCAGCTTTTTAAATGCTTTGAATGGTGTATATGGATAATGTTTATTAATAGGATTAAGCAGCTATTTCAGAAGTAATCTGTAGATGATATATAGAATGATAATACAGAAATATTTGAAAAAACCTGTTTACCGTAACTTTATTTATTACGTATAATTTTATGTAGAAAAGGAGTGATTAAAATGACAGATTTAAACGAAAAAGTTAATGTAACCGAAGAAGAGGCTAAGGCTTCCGAAGAAAACAACGAGCTTAATGAGGGTTCTTTAGACCAGGTTGCCGGTGGCGCTGGTTTTAACAGAAATCCAAGCCGTGTTGTCACAGTTAAGACTAATTAAAATCTCACCGGTTGCATACTTTTAATGTAATTGTAGCCTTTAAATAGTTACGGGAATAGAATATGGGCTTATATAAGATGTAGGGAGAAAATAACAATGGAAGAAAAAGAACTTATTGAGGAAAAACTTGATGAAGTGAGTGGAGGACGTTCCATTTCACCTAAAATCAATCTGGTTTTATGTACTAAGTGTGGAGCTACAGTTAATACCAGCACAAATCCATATACCTGTCCAAACTGTGGTGAGCTTAAAACAGGCGAATACAGATCTACAAATCCTGTAAAGGCGAGATTTATTTAAAAAAGGCTGATAGTTCAGTCTTTTTTAAACCAAGATATAAACCAGAAGTAATCTGAAAATATTCGCTGGCGACCATTTACTGACCAGACAGATATCGATGTTCTTATCGATTCTGTTGGTGTACCCAGTCTTTTATGTGAATCAAGCATTAAACATCACTCTTGATATGAATGAAGATACCAGCGTCGCATTATTTACGGAGGTCTTCATCTATACGTTGCCGTTTTACCAGAGTAGCCATCTTTCTTCAGGAGGAAGATACATATTATCGCCTTGCTTAACGTCATAGATCTCATAGAATTTATCATTCATCTGAACGGATACATTCAGTCTGACATAATCAATCGGGTGGGGATCGGTCTGTAGATAGTAGGATAAGATTTCTTTTGTATAGATGCCATCATAAGTAGCGGCATAGGCTCTGAACATTTTATCATAATCGAAGCCCTCAATTTCTTCTGCCAGTTTCAGGATGCACTGTACTGAAGTTATATCGGCAATGATTTCACCCTGGGTAGCTGATCCATTGATATAAGTATCATCAAGAACCAGGATACTGTCAAGATATTCAACCAGACTGGCAGTTTTTTCACTGAAGATGGCATAGTCTTCTTCAGCCCACCAGTTTACATAGTTGCCATAGAGGTCAAACTGGGCACCGCTTGAATCAAAGGCATGCGATATTTCATGGGCGATGGTCGTGCCGACCGTACCATAGAGTTCTTCAATTGTCATATCATCGTTATAGAGGTCACCCTGCAGTAATCCTTCACAGATATAGATTGAATTATCTCCAGGGTCATAGAAGGCGTTGGTGGTCAAAGGGCTTTCGCTCCAGGTACTTCTTTGAACACCGGTATTGGTCTTTGAAGCATCTGTTTCTGCTTTGTATCTGACACATGCCATTAGGATACTAATCGGATCTGTGGAATCAATCTTCAAAGCAGAAGTATCTTCAAACTCATCGGGATATACCGCCTTAACGGTAATATTACGAAGTTTCTCGACAGCTTTTTCCTTGGTTTCATCAGAAAGCCAGTCATTTTCTCTTAAGAGAACTTCATAGGCATCGATAGCATCATCGATTAACTGGATCACCTTTGACTTGATTTCGCTGCGGTCATATTTTTCAAAATAGGCTTTAGCCAGTGAAACCTCCATATATTTCTTTACCGTATCAGTGATAAAATCATCCAGATTCTTGTTTCCACTTATGCCATAGATATAATTGTAGGCTTCGCTGTATAGTTCATAACAATCGCTGTCTAGATATGGACTGTACTTCTTTAAGGTATTCACCAGAATTACAGCTGTAAAGTTATCAACATTTTCATTGGTATAGAGCTCATTGATTTTTTCAATCAGCTGTGGCTCATAAATAGTGATATACTCAGGTGCAATACCGGCATAATTAATACACATAGTTCTTAATGGAAAAACAGGTGAAAGGGTATCGAGCTCTTCAAGTGTATAGACATTGTTGGTTTGATCGAAGATATCCGGCTGATTCCAGTCATCTTCACTTAAGGCAACCGAAGCAATCTGGGTTTCAAAATGGATTGCATTATCATAGAGTTCTTCGGCTTCGTCCTGGCTTAACCCCAGTCTTATTAACATCGCCGTAATCAGTTCCTTATAGGCTTTATAAGACCTATCGCCATAGTCGCTTCGCTCCTTATATTCGCCGGCATCTTCAAAAAGAGGCTGTTCATATTCGACATAGAGCGAATATATAGAGGCATCGTCAAGGCCTGGCATATTTTCCAGTTCAAGGAAACGGTAAGTACCTAGAGATCTGCTGTATACATCGGTGAAGTATTTTGTTAATTCATCTAATGTATCAATGGACAGAACATATGTAACCCAGTTTCTGATTGGTTCAATGCCAATGGAATTACGTGTATCCCAGTCATTGAGAGCATTATAAAGAGTCTGAACATTATAAGCGTCTTCGCTTGTCAAAGTTTCATCTTTTAATACTGCCTTCATATTGGCTCTGGTAATATCTTTAGCTACGTTGAAAGAAGAATAGGAGTAGGAACCATCCGGAATCTCGTAGCTTAGAAGTCTTTCATAATTGGCATAGAGCGCAAAATTATCACCAGGTGAGGTTTCCATTCCTGCAGTTATATTTTCTTTTAAGGCAATGTTGAGCCAGTATTGATTGTTCTCTGTTTCCTGAACAGCTGTATTGGTATTGCAGGCAGTCAGAAGCAGACATACTAATATCAGAAATAGTTTTTTCATGTTGTTACCTCTTATAGATATTTTATCTGAAAAAAAGAATCAGTTTACTGTACTGATTCCTTGTTTGGGTTATTGTTTGGTTTCTTTTTTCTTCTTCTATGAGGCTTCTTCTTTTTAGGTTTAGGTGCATCATAGTTTTCACATTCATCTATGCCCATGACAGCTGGTTCCTTAGGAAGATTATTGTCAGCTGGTTTTTCCTGTTTTGGCTTATTCTGTACAGGCTGTTTTGGCTTTTGAGTGTTTTCAGGCTGTTTTTCTTTGGCAGCTGGTTTATTGTTCTGGACTGGCTTGTTCTGTTTAGGCTGTTTTGGCGCATTGTCCTGTTTCTTGTTTTCTTTGTTTGGCTTATTGATGTTCCTTGGTTTTTCACCATGACTTAAGCTGTCTATTTCCTGCTGCAGTCTGACAATTGTTTCCTTGGCTTCCAGTATTTCTGCCTGCAGTTTTTTTATTTTTTCTTTGGCTTCATCCAGCTCCTGTTCAAGGGCTGTGTTGTTGTTAAATAAGTTAAATATTCCCATAGCATTCCTCTTTTATGTTCAACATTATATCATTTAGAAATAGTT
>JBJFHC010000058.1:0-4864 GCA_051893275.1 Erysipelotrichaceae bacterium
AGGAATTCTCTGGTTCTTTCGTTTTTAGGTGAACCAAATATTTCTTCTGGACTTCCTTCTTCAAGTATAACACCTTTATCCATAAAGACAACGCGGTCTGATACTTCTCTGGCAAAAGTCATTTCATGAGTTACTACCACCATGGTCATACCTTCCTTAGCCAGATTTTTCATTACATCCAGCACTTCGGCTACTATTTCAGGATCCAGGGCACTGGTTGGTTCATCAAACAGCATGATTTTTGGATTCATACATAGAGCCCTGGCAATCGCCACTCTCTGTTTCTGACCGCCAGACAGGAGTTTTGGATTGGAATAGATGAAGTCTTTTAAGCCTACTTCGGTAAGTCTTTGGATGGCTGTTTTTTCGGCTTCAGCTTTATTTATCTTTTTTACCATGGTCAAAGCCAATGTGCAGTTGTCCAGTACTGAAAGATTATTAAAGAGGTTGAAGGACTGAAAGACCATGCCGATATCTTCTCTCAGTTTATTGATATTGGTGTTTAAGTCAGTCAGGTCAACACCTTCAAAATAAATATGACCGCCATCTGGTTCTTCCAGAAGATTGATGCATCTTAACATGGTTGATTTACCAGAGCCTGAGGCACCGATGACAGTAACTACTTCGCCCTGGTTTACGGTCAGGTTGATGTCTTTAAGAACATTCAAAGAGCCAAATGATTTTTCAAGATTTTCTATTTTTAGTATTTCTGACATATTTTTGCTCCTTGACGATTAATTGCTGGAAGGCACGCCATGCTGCACGGCCAGATCCATTTTCCTGGCAAAGATGTTCATAACAGCCTGCAGGGCAATGGTTAAAATCAGATAGATTACCGCAGTAATCATATAGGTTTCAAGATAAATATAGTAGGTACCGGCAATAGTTGTAGTCATAAACATGAGTTCTGACATTCCGACAACATTCATAACTGAGGTATCCTTGATATTAATGATGAATTCATTACAGATGGCTGGAATGGAATTCTTGATGGCCTGCGGAAAGATTACTTTGCGCATGGTCTGCCATGAGCTTAGACCCAAAGACCGGGCAGCTTCATTCTGACCTTTATCAATGGCTTCCACTGAGCCTCGAATGACTTCGCAGATATAGGCTGCAGTATTAAGCGATACCGTTACCGCTGAAGCCAGGAAGACTGAATAGATGCCGTTTAGCTGAGATACAGTCATATTTGCAAAAAGCGCTCTGACTACTCTAAATCCAGCATAGTAGACAATTAATCCCTGAACCATCATTGGCGTGCCACGGATAATTGTGACATAGATGGAGGCAAACTTGTTGCCCAAAAGTTTTAGAGCCTGCATAAGTTCGCTGTCTCTTTTATCAGCTTTCTGAACACGACAGAATACTAATAATAAGGCCAGCACAAAGCCCACAACTGTACCTACCAGGGCAAGTTCTAAAGTATGAGCGATACCGGTAAAAAATGAGCGATAGTTTTTGCGTATGACATAGAACATGGTGGTAAGAAAGCCCAGGCCTTTCTGGCTTGGAGCATTTATTGCCGTTATAATGTCGGAAATAACTACCAGAATGACTCTGTCGATTATCGCTAAAGCTAAGACAACAGCGATAATCGAGTAAGATATCTGTTCTATTTTTTTGTTTAAAGATTTAATAAATGTATGTCTTAATACCAGAATTACAGCTGATATAAGGCTTAAGACAATCATCAGGTATTTAACAATATCTGGAATAAAGTAGAGAATACTTATGGGATAGACAGCTGTATTCATCTGGTTTATA
Source organism: Erysipelotrichaceae bacterium (assembly GCA_051893275.1). Lineage (GTDB taxonomy): Bacteria > Bacillota_I > Bacilli_A > Erysipelotrichales > Erysipelotrichaceae > Colivicinus. The sequence goes on from JBJFHC010000058.1 coordinate 1,768, forward strand.
ATCAGCCAGACAGATAGAATGCTGCAAAGAAATCCAAGTGCCCAGATATGGTTTCTAAAACTTATCTGATTCATGACTACTTAGGCTGTCTTTCCTTAGCCTCTTCCATCAGCTGAATTCTTGTTTCAGTAGAGATCTTAGCTAAAGCGTCATTGACCTGTTCAACAAGCTCAGTGTCTTCAAGTCTGATACCTACACAGGCTCCTGTCATTTCAACTACAAAACCATTGTCGCCTTCAAAACTGAGGATAGTGAAGTTTTCATCGTCAGCATACATGGCATCAGCTGTTTCATCATCAAGCACAACGGCATCAACCAGTCCTTCTTCAAGCTTTGAGTTCATATTAGGTACATCAGTGGCAGCTGGTGCATGATTTACGCCTTCAATCTGATCAATGGCTGAATCATAGTAAGTGTTGATCTGACCAACAACTGTAGCACCTGAGAAGTCCTGAATAGATGTGGCATTTGCATATTCAGAGTCACTTCTTACAACCAGTACATATTCAGTCTTCTTGGTCGAATAAGTGTTAGAGAAGGCAATGGATTCCTTCCTCTCTGGGGTATCACCCATACCGGCAATAATCATATCAATCTGACCTTCCTTTAGTGCCTGAATAAGTCCTGACCAGGCCAGTTTTACAATTTCAATTTCTACACCCAGATCTTCCGCAATGAGTTTTGACATCTGGATATCATATCCTTCGGCATAGAAACCATCAAGGTTGGAGATAGGCAGGTTGGTGTCAGTTGCATGATCCTCCTGCCAGTTGTTTGGTGCATAGTCACATTCCATACCGATACGGTAAACGGTCTTTGTTTCATTTGATGGTGTTTCACTTACTTCTTCACCTGGGGTGGCATTAGTACAGCCAGTCAGTACAATGAGCAGTAAGCATAATACAGTAATTAATCTTTTCATTTTCTTTTTCCCCTCTATTACTTAAAATAAAACGTCTCCAATTAAAGAGACGTTCATTAATAGAAGAAAATATTTCTTAAACAAAGCGCCTCTTCATTTGAAGGAGTGCCATAAATGTTCTTTATGGCCCCACGATATCTTCCTGCCGGTATATATCGTTCGGCGATGATTACCTTTGGCTCAGTTCTTAGTCTGCCGACTCCCTGAGTTACTCTTTTGCATCGCTACCTCTTGTTTTACTGGTTTTATTTTCTTACAGTCTGACTGATAATGCAATATATTTTCAATAAAAAATGAAATTATTTTACATAGTAATGAAAATATTTACATAACAATAACATCTCTGCCAGCTGACTGTTTAAGTTTATATTCTCCTTCTTTGAGTTCACCACAGTTTGGACAGATATAGGGTTTAAGAGATACTTTGAATGTACTGTTACATTTAAGGCAAGTACATTCCTTATCATTAGGCATTGTTCCACCAATTACTTCTGTGAGTTTATTGTCATTCAGTTTCATATGTGCTCCTTTTTTCTATATTGTATTATTCTTTTTGAACTAATTTACGTATAATTAAGTGAAAGAGGTAGAAATCATGACAAGAGAATTACTGGATAATGAGCTTAGCGATGTAAGCGGTGGAAGAAATATCAGCGACAGAGAATATGAAGAGCTTGAGAAGTGGGCTGAGTATTATGAGACAGGTTTAAGAAATGGAACTTTAAGTCAGGTTCAGTATGATGAGGGTATGAATGCCATTGGTGCATATCAGGCGTCCATCTATCATCTGAACCCGCCAAAGGAGGACTTTCTGTTTAAGCCTGAGGACTGGATTGGTACGCATGAGCTTCCATGGAAGAAATAAAAAGAACTTCAGACAAGTTCTTTTTTACTGTAGAGGATAATGCTTAATATAACTGTTACTAAGCTTATGGCAAAGCTGATAAGTATAAGCAATGGATTAAGCCTTGTTTCAACAATGACATTTCGAACATCTGCCAGAGTAAAGACTGAGAGGTATTTAAAGAACTCAGCTTTTTCAGATAATACAGAAATCATATTGAGTATATAGCTTATAAAGACAAAGCCCAGACCAATACCATTCATCGCTTTGGTTTTATGAAACAGCGTGGATATCATAAAGATGATATTGTAGATACAAAGAGCTGAAAATAATGGTGTAATGGCCAATAGCCAGTAAGCTAAACTGTCTATTTGCGAGCTTAAGATAAGGCAGATATAGTTGCTTAAAGATAATAAGATTATCAGCAATACTATATTAATGAAACCTGCCAAGTATTTCTGTAAAAGAATATTTCTGCGGGTTAAAGGTAATTGATTCAGGTACTCAATAGTATGGTCGTTTTCTTCTTTTAAAAGAATGTTACCTCCTAAGTTTGCTGCATAACAGCCACAGATGAGCTGTATAAAGACAAAGCCCTCAGTCTTGAGCCAGCCAAAGGCTGAGTCAATGCCGGCTATATCCATATTGAAGGCTTTAAGGATACTGGGTGGAAATATTTCCATCAGATTATTGAGCATGTTCATATTGTCGCCATCAATAATGTAGGGATATAGTATGAATATCATGCCAAATAATAGGGCCGAGATAAGAAACCAGATAAGCATACTGATAAGATTTGTTCTGAGTTCTCTTTTGAATATCATATTATCTGTAGTAATGCATGAAGACATCTTCAATCGAAGGTTCTTCAATGTTTATCCTTTCTATCTGGTATTTATTTAGTGTCTGTATGAGTTTATTAATATCATCGTCATAATTGAATGAACAGCTGTTGTTGGTAATATCAGTTTTGATATCTAAGTCACTCAGTATCGACTGCAAGTCAGGTGCCTCGATTTTTACTTTGAGCAGTCTTTTATCGGTAAAGGCTTTGACACTGTCGGTTTTAATGAGCTGGCCGTCTTTGACGATGCCGACTCTATCGCAGATATCCGCTACTTCTTTAAGGATATGCGTGGAGTAGATGATGGTTGTGCCTTTGCGTTTTTCTTCTTTGAGCAGGGAATAGAAATTGCGCTGCATGATTGGATCTAGACCGCTTGTTGCCTCATCGAGTATGACAAGTTCTGGTTCATGCATAAAGGCCAGGACAATTCCGACTTTCTTGAGGTTTCCTAAGGAGAGGTCTTCGATCTTTTTGTCTTCTTCTA
>JBJFHC010000059.1:0-20621 GCA_051893275.1 Erysipelotrichaceae bacterium
GGGTCAGAACCGAATATCTGTAAAGAAACCGGGTGAATATCATTATCCAGTTCTAACATCTTCATGGTCTTTTCATTGGCGTAATAAATAGCCTTGTCGCTTACCATTTCACAGGTCATAAGACCAGCTCCAAACTCATAACACAGCCGCCTGAATGCACCATTTGAAACACCGGCCATCGGTGCCATAATTACCGGCTTATTAATCTTTACATTTCCTATCTGCATAACTTAAAACAGTAAGTAAATCCTCTTTTGAATACTCATAGCGTCTGTTACAGAACTCGCAATGCACTTCGATCTTTTCTTCCTTTGACAGCTCTTCAATATCCTTCTTAGGAAGTGTCAAAAGCGAAGCCATGAATCTTTCTCTTGAACAGTCACACTTATATTCCACATTTCTCTCTTCCAGTACCCTGGCATCACAGAATAAAGAATTCAGATATTTATTCAGATCCCTGTCCTTTTCAAGAACTGAAGAAATAGGCTCCAGTCCTTTAAGCAGCTTTTCCAGATATTCTACATCTTCTTCCGTATGATTAGGTAATAACTCAATAAGCAGTACGCCAGCCGCCTTACAACTGTAGTCCTCATTAACCAGCACACCAACCGATACTATGGCTGGTGTCTGCTCAGAAGCGGCAAAATAATAGGCAAAATCATCACCTATTTCACCCGACTGCAGCTTAACCTGTGAGGTATAGTTCTGTTTAAGACTAAGGTTCTTGATAACCTTAAGATAACCCTCTTTGCCTACAATTAAGCCAACAGCCAGCTTGTTGTTAGTGTTATATTTAAGATAAAGCTGAGGATCAGAGACAAAACCCTTTACCTCACCTTTAGAGTTGGCTACACACATGATGGTACCGATTGAGCCGCCACCATTGATATTGACTGTAACTGTTTCATCCTCACCCTTCTGCATTAATCCCATGCAGGCCGTTATAGACATAACCCGGCCCAGTGCAGCTAAAGATGTTGGCCACATATCATGAATCTTTCGGGCTTCATCAACCAGTCCTGTTGTATCACCAAGATAGAATCTTACATGATCATTTAATGCTGTACCTATTAAAATCTTATTTTCCATAAACTCAAATAAAACCGCTTATTAAGCGGCTTTATCATTATCTCCTTTTTCCTCTGCTACCTTCTTTTTTCTTGTACGCTTAGGCTTTACTTCAACATCAACAACTTCTGGTTCAGTATTGATATCAGTAACCTTCTCAACTTCTTCTGCCTTTACAAGTCTGCCATCCCTTACTACCAGCTTATCGTTTAAGATATCCTGGATTTCTTCAGCTGTAATTGTCTCATTGGCAATTAAAGCCTCGGCAATCTTAATGAGGTCACTCTTATGCTCAACAATAATCTTGCGGGCAGTTTCATGACATTCATCAATAATCTGACGTACAGCCTGGTCAATCTCATAGGCCACCTGGCTTGAAGCGTTAGATGGTGAATTATAGTCACGGCCTAAGAACACGGACTGCTCACCTGAATCATACTGAATAGGTCCAAGCTCTGACATACCGTAAACCTTAACCATATCCTTGGCAATACGGGTTGCCTGCTGAATATCATTGGAAGCACCAGTTGTAATATCATCGAAGAATACCTCTTCAGCCGTTCTGCCACCCATATAGGATGTAATAGTATCAATCAGTTCCTTCTTGGAATTTAATATCTTCTCTTTTCTTGGAGTAATCAGATTATAGCCACCAGCTGAACCACGTGGAATAATCGTAATCTTCTGCACGATGGCACCATCAGGCAGATTCAGACCGACAATGGCATGGCCTGCCTCATGATAGGCAACCAGTTTCTTGGTATGCTCATCATAGGTTCTGGACTTCTTGGCAGGGCCCATCATAACTCTGTCGATGGCCTCATCAAGCTCAGAAATACCGATAATCTGCTTATTTTCACGAACCGAAAGAATAGCCGCTTCATTTAAAACATTTTCCAGATCGGCACCTGAAAAACCAGGAGTTCTTCTGGCCAGAGCCTCTAAGTCAACATCATCAGCCAGCTTCTTGTTGCGGGCATGAACACCCAGAATTGCCTTTCGGCCATTAAGATCTGGCAGGGAAACTGTAATCTGTCTATCAAAACGGCCAGGTCTAAGCAGCGCTGGGTCTAAGACATCAGGACGGTTAGTAGCCGCAATAACCACAATACCCGAGTTATCAGACATACCATCCATTTCAACCAGCAGCTGGTTCAGGGTCTGTTCCCTTTCATCATGGCCACCGCCCATACCGGCACCACGCTGTCTTCCTACGGCATCAATTTCATCAATAAAAATCATACAAGGCGCAGTCTTCTTGGCCTTGGCAAACATATCTCTTACACGCGAAGCACCAACACCGACAAACATTTCCACAAAGTCCGAACCGGAAATGGAATAGAAAGGCACATTGGCTTCACCGGCAACCGCCTTGGCCAGCAGGGTTTTACCAGTACCTGGGGAACCAGATAAAAGAATGCCCTTTGGAATTCTGGCGCCCATAGCCGCAAACTTACGTGGTGACTTCAGATAGTCGATAATTTCGGCCATCTCTTCCTTTTCTTCATCACAGCCGGCAACATCCGCAAATCTGACTTTGATGTTGTCTTCAAGACGGGCTCTGGACTTAGAAAAGTCAAAGGCCTGCTTATTTCCAGAAGCACCCGACATCTTATTGATAAAGAACAGGCCAACTGCCATAAATAAAACTAAAGGCAGAACGGTTGTAATCAGAGCACTAAAAATATTTGAAGCATCCGCATCACTTACCGAAGCCTTGACACCCTTGGCTTTTAAAGTTGCCATCAGGGTATCAGTCTGATAATCAGTATTTGGAACAGTTGCGGTATAAGCTACCTTATCCTCACCATCCAGGCAGGTGCCGCTCACTGATAAAGTATTCTGGTCAACTGTCACATTGGCTGATACAATTTCACCCGCATTTACTTTGTTCATAAAAGTCGAATAATCTAGCGACTTGGTTGTTCCTGACATTGGATTTGTAAAGAACATCATAATGATGAACAAAGAAACAATGATATAAGGAACATAATTAAGCGGATTACGCTTATTATTGTTGTTATTTGGCTTTTTCTCCATCTAAGTCCTCCTATATAGCGCTGGGCTTAATAACCCCTACATATGGCAGATTACGATACTTCTGATTGTAATCCAGGCCATAGCCAATCACAAATTCATTGGGAGTAATAAAACCGCTCCAGTCTGGTTCAATTTCCACTAATCTCCCCTCAGGTTTATCTAAAAGAGTAACGATCTTAACTTCCTCGGCACCCTTGGTATAAAACATTTCCTTTACAACCTTCAAAGTCTTGCCGGTATCCACAATATCCTCCACTATCAGTACCTTTCTTCCTGATACTGAACAGGCGATATCCTTATTTACCTTGACCTCGGTTGACTTCTTGCCTGCATAAGATGATACATCCATGAAATCAAGCTCAATATCCACACTTATTCGCTTAACAAGCTCCGCCATAAAAGGTATCGAACCCTTCAAAAGACCAACGACAACCACATCCTGGCCATCATAGTAAGCTGATATCTCTTCTCCCAGTTCCCTGGTTCTCTCTTCAATTTCCTTTTCAGAAAACAATATTTTCTCTACATCTGGATGCATACTTAAATCCTCCGGTAAACTTTATTTTAACATATAGACGCTATGATGTTTAGAATAATGACTCACATTTGACCCAATACCAGGCACCAGAACAATCTCATTATCCTTATTAACCATTACCGGATAACTCCTTCTCTCCCTGTAGCCTATCTTCTTATCAATAAAATAACGATTAAGCTTCTTTGTTCCATAGCGCATCAGAATATAATCACCTTCTCGATAATTACGGACAGTAATGGGAAAATCATTATCATCTAAAGTAACACCATGAAAATCATCACCAGAGTCACTTAACTTAAATTCACCGAAGTCTTTAAACTCAATCCTATCAAAAACATAAGCATAATCCTGCATAACAGGATATACTTCGATAAAATCATACACTCTGGAAATGAACTTATTGTGAACTTTAATCTCCACGCCATTCTTCCCTAAAGCCCTGATAATCTCCTTTAAATAAGCCTCACTTAAATCAGTATAAAGAAGCTTCCTTAAAACATTCTTAACATATTTAAACTCCAGAAATTCTTCAGCATTAAACTTATCCCGATTATCAATAAAACTGTCAACTGCTTCCTCAATATTCTTTAACTCAAGATTCAGTTTCTTAATCTCAGCCACAATGCTGTTTTTCTCATCGTCTGACATCTTTTCAACTAAGGAATGCCTTATTCTGTTACGCTTATAATCATTGCCTAAATTCGATTCATCAATGCCATATTCAATATTATGGGATTTATCATAATCTATCAGCTCTGTCTTAGTCTTATCTAACAGTGGGCGTATAACCCTGACTCCTCTGATATCTGTTTCTTCCCTTAAACCATAAAAAGAAACACTTCCTCTTTCTTTCTGCATCAGATAGGTTTCAATCAGATCATCTTTATGATGGGCAACCAGCACCCCATCAAGCTCATATTTATCCACCAGTTTCTTAAAACAGTCGTAACGGAAATTACGGGCCGCTTCCTGAAAATTGCCCTTAGACTCCACATAGTCATAGACAAATAATTCCAGTCCATATTCACTACAGTATTGACGAATAATATTCTCATCCCGATCAGCAGTATCCCGATGATGATAATTAATATGACAGACCTTAACTTCATATTCCCTTCGATAAATATCCAAAAGGGCCATTGAATCTGGCCCTGCAGAACATGCGACTAAATATCTTTTACTGCTAAACATTAAAACGGAAGAACATAATATCACCATCTACCGGGTGATAATCCTTTCCCTCCAGCCTGATCTTACCGGCTTCCTTAAGCCTGGCTTCAGTCTTATATTCCATGATGTCATCATATTTATAAACCTCAGCCTTAATAAAACCTTTCTTAAAATCAGTATGAATAATCCCGGCGCAATCAGGTGCACTCATGCCCTTATGGAAAGTCCAGCCACGACACTCATCCTTGCCCACTGTAAAGAAAGTCTCCAGACCCAGGGTCTTATAAGCCTTAAGAATCAGCTCATCAAGACCGGAATGATTAATTCCCAGCTCATGGAGGAATTCTTCTTTTTCCTCTTTACCCAGGTCAGAAAGCTCTTCTTCAATCTGAGCCGAAATTGCCACTACCTCAGAGCCTTCTTTTTCAGCCAGAACCTTTACCGCATTGTAGTGTTCATTAATCGAAGGATCATTAACTTCTTCTTCCTTAATGTTGCAGACATAGATAACCGGCTTGGCGGTCAGAAAATTCATTGTCTTTACATACTCAGCCTCAGTTTCCGTAAACTCCAGACTGCGGATATTCTCACTCCTGCTTAGGGCTTCATGAATTCTTGAAAGAATCTCGTATTCAAAAACCGATTCCTTGTCCCTGGTAGTCTTAGCCTTCTTTTCCACCTTGGCGATACGGTTTTCACAGCTAGCCATATCAGCCATCTGCAGCTCAAAATTAATAATTGCGATATCATCTACCGGATCAATACGGTTATAGACATGCTGAATATCACTGTTCTCAAAACAGCGTACCACATGACAGATGGCATCTACCTCACGGATATTGGCCAGAAACTTATTGCCAAGACCCTCACCATTGGAAGCACCCTTCACAAGACCGGCAATATCTGTAAACTCAAAAGTTGTATAGATAGTTCTTTCTGGTTCAAATAATTCTGACAGTTTTGTAAGACGTTCGTCTTTTACCTCAACAACACCCACATTTGGTTCAATTGTTGCGAAAGGATAGTTTGCTGCCTCTACCCTGGAATTTGTTATTGCGTTAAATAAAGTCGATTTACCAACATTGGGAAGTCCGACTATACCTGCTGTTAAACCCATTTCTTCTTACCTCACGTATGCTATTTTAACACAAAGCCATAAATTAAAAACCAGAGCTTAGTAATATAATTAACTAAGGGATAGAAAGGAAAGCCATGAAAAACAAAAAAACACGTCTTTTTATAATAATTACCATCTTATTAGTAACAGCTTTTACTATAGCTTTCAGTATACCCTTTATAAAATTCATTAACCAGCCCGAAAAACTCAGAGAATTCATTGATTCATTTGGCATCTTATCGCCAATAATCTATATATTTTTAACCTTTATCCAGATACTGGTACCCATCATACCGGGTGAACCCTTTGAACTATTGGCCGGCTATTGTTTTGGCGCCGTTAAAGGAACCCTTTTATGCATCCTGGCCGAAAGCCTGTCCTCGATATTAATTATCCTGATGGTCAGAAAATATGGCCAGAAACTGGTATCTGTATTTTTTGAAGAAGAAAAACTCCAGAAACTCGATAAATATAAAAACGAAAAAAACTTCTATCTGTTTATATTATTGTTTGTAATACCAGGCACCCCAAAAGATCTGATCTGCTACTTCGCCGGACTGACAAACTTCAAACTGACGCCACTTTTGCTGGCATCAACCATCGGCAGAATTCCTTCGATTATTACTTCTACCATTCCAGGTTCGGCAGCCGGTGAAAAGAATTACCTTCTGGCTATTATAATCTATGGCATAGCTGGTGTTATATCTTTCATTGCCACAAACATATTCAACAAAAAACATGGTCTTTAAAATACCATGTTTTCATTTCCCATAACGATCATAGAGACTTATCAGATATTCACCGCTTTCTTTCCATATCCCTGTCTCATAATCATACAGCGCATTATAGACGACGGTTGAGGCAAATCTTAATAAAGCCTCTTCACAAGAAATATGTTCTCTTTCAGCAAGTATCTCTACCGCATCAGCAAGTATAGCTGTTGCGGCACATTCTTTTTGAGATTCATTCAAATCAGATGCTGATTTCACCATAAGTATCGCTCCTTACAAATTCCAGACAACTAATCGCATCATTAATTCTAAAACAGAACTGATCTTCCAGACGATTGGGAAGAAGCCTTCTTACCGTTTCTATATCAGCCTCCAGTGTACCGGGCTGTCCAAAATCACCTGCTGTATATCTTTGAAGTGTTCTGGCTGTCTGGTCATCAGCTATTTTGCCGCCGATAATATCTACCGGTTCAAACTTTTTGAGCAGTTTATCAAATAATCCGTTCTTTCTATTACCCGCAACAAAATGAAGCCATTCAGCGTTTGAACCATCAAAACAATAGGTCAGCACATTTGGGTCTTTATGATACTTATAGACCGATATCTTGCCGTTACTAATATCAAAGTCTTCTGGTACATTCCCAAATTTAACAGCTTTCCTTACCGACAGTTTTACAAACTGATATGCCTGTTCATAAGATGAAGTTAAGTAAAAACCTTTGCCAAAATCAAGCCCCTTCTCGCATTTTGACAAATCAATAAATTCTACAGCTGTGTAACTGCCATGATATAGATACATGCCATCTGTCAGTTCCATCATAAAATGCCACCCTTGTTTTGAATAAATTTCTCAACATCGCCAAGAGCACGCTCGTATGAATTTAGATGCAGAAAATCATAACAGTCAGAAATAAAACTAAGGACATTATACTGCCTGAAAACATCAGCGCATTCCTTTGAGGACTTATTCCATTTTTCCTGAGCCATACGAAATACCCAACATTCCATATCTACTATATCTTTCTGTTTTTCACTCATTCGTATACCTTCTCTAAATTTAGTATATCTATAATCACCAAACTTTTCAAACACCTTCAATACGTTGCCTAATAAGATCAGAGAACTAATACATATTTGTCCGAAATACTAAGAACACATGCCACAAAAAGAAAAAGGAGATTAAATCTCCTCTACTTTGCAGCCTTATATGTACGCTTGGCACCCTTAAAGAATAAAGAAATAGTACCAGGACCAGTATGCGAGCCAATGGTTGTACCAATATGGAAAATCTTCACATCCTTAACCTTAGGGAAGTTCTCTCTGACCATAGCTGCCAGAATTTCAGCATCCGAATCAATCTGCGAAACACAGATATAGCACAAACCATCATAGTCTTTGCCATTATCAGCCAGCTCAATCATCTTGTTAATCTGGCCCTGCATAGCCTTAGACTTGGTTCTGATCTTCTCTAATGGTAATAATGAGCCATCAGTTGCCACTGTCATCAATGGACATATCTTTAACATTGAGCCAAAGAAACCGGAGGTTTTAGAAATACGGCCTCCCCTTACAAAAGAAGTCAGATCGGTAGAAATAAACCAGTGCTGAATATTAAGCTTATTTTCTTCGCACCACTTATAGTTATCTTCAATTGACATGCCATTCTTCCTGTTTTCACTGGCATACATCACCAGCATGCCCTGTCCAGAAGATGCACATAATGAGTCTATGGCATAAATCTTATTATCATATTTATCATTGAGTTCTTCTACTACCATCTTCAGCGTATTATAGTCACCAGAAATACCGCTTGATAAATCAATATAAAGAACATCTTTTCCCTCTTTAAGAAACTTCTCAAAGAACGCAATATAGTCGCCATAACCAACCTGTGAAGTAGTAGGCTTCATACCGTTAGAAATATCTTCATAAAACTTTTTATAGTCATATGACTGATAGAAATTATCTTCATACTCTTTTCCATCAATAATATATTTGAAACAGGCAAATTCAATATTATTTTCCTTTAACATCTCCCGGTCAAGGTCGCATGTTGAGGAACAGGCTAAAACATAATCCATAAATTCAATACCTCTATAAATACAATTTTAACTCAATCAGAACAGTTTAATAACCAACATTCTGTCCTTATTGTTGATATCCTTATATACATTAATCTCAGCTTCCGGAAAATACTCTCTGGCCAGTTCAGTCAGATTCTTTTTCTGATCATAGCCCATCTCAAAGAACATCATGCTTCTTTCCTTTAATACCTTATGGGCATCCTCAAAAATCATCCGATAAAACTTAAGACCATCATCGCCACCAAATAAAGCCACATTAGGCTCATAGTCCTTAACTGAATGCTCAACTACTTCATCATTTCGGATATATGGTGGATTGGATACCAGAATATCAAGCTTTATACTATTTTCAATTAAAGGCTTTAACATCGATCCCTCAAAAAAATGAACATCAGCTTCATTGTTTTTCGCATTAAGCTTCGCAACCTCTAAAGCCTCTTTAGAAATATCTGAAGCATAAACATTCAGATTATCCTCTTCCTTCTTTAAGGCAATCGCAATAGCTCCTGAACCAGTGCCCACATCAGCCAGTTCAATTTTCTGATTCTTATAGTATTCATCATAGCTGCTTAATACTCTTCCAACCAGTTCCTCAGTTTCATAGCGGGGTATAAGTACTGCTTCATCAACCTTGAGACGGTAGCCAAAAAAATATGAATAGCCAAGAATATAGTTTAAAGGTTCACCTTCGATTAAACGCTTAACGCCAGCTTCATATTTATCGACAATACTCTTTTTAGCTTCATTATCTTTCTCCAGATAGAGATTAATATTTTCATCATTACATAACTCAAAAAGAAAAGCCCTCAAAGTATTGAGGTCCATTTCCTTCTTATAACGATATAAAAGATCATTATAGCTTGTCATTTAAAAGCTTCTCATCCTCTTCGTTTTTCAAAAGCGCATCAACCACATCATTCAGCTTACCTTCCATAATGCGGTCCAGCTGATTCAGCGTTAAACCTATTCGGTGGTCAGAAACACGGTTCTGCGGATAATTGTAAGTACGGATCTTCTCCGATCTGTCACCGGTTCCGATCTTTGACTTACGGATCTTGCCTTCCTCTTCGGCCTTCTTGTCCTTATAGTACTGGTATACTCTGGCCTTGATGATACGCATGGCTGTTTCTCTATTAGCCATCTGTGAGCGGCCATCCTGACAGTTTACAGTAATACCTGTAGGCTTATGGACAATACGTACGGCCGAATCGGTCTTGTTGATATGCTGACCGCCGGCACCAGAAGCTCTATGAGTCTCGATTTCCAGATCGCTGTCGGCAATTTCCACATCTTCCTCTTCAACATCCGGGAATACAATTACGGTTGCGGTTGAAGTGTGAACTCGGCCCTGAGTTTCCGTCTTTGGCACACGCTGTACACGATGAGCACCTGATTCAAATTTAAAATGACGGTAGGCATCTAAGCCCTTAACCATAAAAGAAATCAAAGTATAGCCACCAGCCTCTGACTCAGAAGCTTCCATAACTTCGGTCTTATAGCCCATAGAATCGGCATAGTAACAGTACATGCGGTATAAGTCACCCGCAAAAATATTGCCCTCATCGCCACCGGCTGCCCCTCTTATTTCAACCAGACAGTCATAGGCATCTTCCGGATCTTTAGGTAAAAGAAGACTTTGAATATGGGCTTCGAGTTCTGGAAGACGCTTATTGGCTTCTTCCAGTTCCATCTGGGCCATTTCTCTTATCTCTTCATCCTCATCATTAAGCATTTCATTGGCTTCGGTAATAGTATTGTTTAATGTCTTATATTCCTGGTAGGCGTCAAAGGCACCCTTAAGCTGAGCCTGCTGCTTAGAAAGCTTGGTAAACTGCTTAACATCGCTGGCTACTTCATCGGTTGACAAAAGATCGCCTATCTCCAGGTATTTCTTCTCTATTTCTTCTAATTTAACAATTTTTGCGTCCATTTAAATCTCCTTCAAAGATAAAAAATAAGGCAAGTAATTGCCTTATTTAATACCGTATTTCTTGTTGAATTTCTCAATTCTACCTGCAGCAGCTGCGAATCTCTGACGGCCAGTATAGAATGGATGGCAATTTGAACAAGTATCGACTTTGATTTCACCTTTCTTAGTAGAACCAGTCTCAAATGTAGCACCACAACCAGCACAAGTTACAGTTACCTTCTGATAATCAGGATGAATACCTTTTTTCATTTAAATCTCTCCTTCCGCCTTAAGTATCTTATCAACCTAAAGTAAGTCAATTACCTGTATATTCTAACAGATAAAACCTTTATTTGTCTATATTTTTTGAACATCTGCCCCTAAAAGTGACAATTTCTCGACAATATTAGAATAGCCACGGAAAATATGATAGGCATCATCGATTACTGTCTCGCCCTCCGCCATGAGTGCCGCAATAATTAAACCGGCACCACATCTTAAGTCTGTAGCCCTGACATTATTTCCCATAAGCTTAAGATTGCAGTTTCCATAGATTATAGCCTTGCCATCATTTACCACAATACGGCCACCCATCTTATTGAGCTGTTCACAGTGCTTAAATCGCTCTGGATAAATCTTGTCCTGTACCAGGGAAACACCATCCGCCTTCAAAAGTAAAGGCGTAATAGGCTGCTGCAGATCGGTCGCAAAGCCCGGGAAGGTCTGAGTAGTAATCTCTATTGGCTTTAAAGCCTTATTGACTGGAAAGACATAGACTGAATCAGCTGTCACATTATAGTCAACACCCATTTCCTCAAGCTTAGACAGTAAAGCCTCAATATGCTGAGGAATGACATTTTTAACCAGTACGCCATCACCTATGGCGGCCGCCAGTGAAATATAGGTACCGGCCTCTATTCTGTCGGGGATGATTTCATGAATACAGCCCTTCAGACGGCTTACACCATCAATTGTAATCTTGGAAGTACCGGCCCCATGAATGCGGGCTCCCATCTTATTTAACATCGAAGAAAGATCGATGATTTCCGGTTCCTTGGCTGCATTGGCAATGATGGTTCTGCCTTTGGCTAATGTTGCCGCCAGCATAATATTAATCGTTGCGCCAACCGAGGCAAAATCCAGATAGATTTCATCACCTATCAGTTCTTCAGCCTTAATCTCAATAAAATCACCTTCCAGTGTTACTTTGGCACCCAGAGCCTCAAAACCTTTCAGATGCAGATCAATAGGCCTTGGTCCCAGGTTGCAGCCACCTGGATATAACATCTTCACATAGCGGTATCTTGAAAGAAGTGCTCCCATAAAATAATAAGAAGCACGCAGCCTTGAGACATTCTTTGAACAAAGCACAATATTATTCATATCCGTTGGATCAATAACCAGTGCATTATTTTTATCAGTTGTCACATTGATATTCAGTTCCTGCAGAAGCTGTATCAGAACATGAACATCCTCAATATGCGGTACATCATAAAGCTTCACAATCTCCGAGCCCAGCACCACAGCCGGCAATATTGCCACCGCTGCATTCTTGCTGGAAGAAATAGTTACTTCACCTTTCAGTTTCTTTCCGCCGTGAATTACAAGTTTATTTTCCATAACTTACCCTATCATTTCAATTAATTCATTTAAATCCGACAATATCGCACTCGCCTTATGCTGATCGACATGATATCTTGAGGCATCTCTGGCCACCACTCTTAAACCGGCTGCCAGGGCCGAATCTATGCCGCTTTTGGCATCTTCCACCACAATAACTTCATCCTGTTTTAATTTAAGCTCATCCAGAGCTTTCAGATAAATATCTGGAGCCGGTTTATTATGTTTCAGGTCTTCACCTGATACACAATAATCAACATATTCATCAAGATTATTATCGCTCACAAATTGCTTAATATAGTATAGAGGTGACATTGAACAGATAGCCGTTTTAAGACCTCTGTTTTTTAATACCCTGAATACATCAGGCACCTCTTTATAAATCAGTTTTTTAAAATTCAGCGGATGACTCTTAAAATACTTCTCATTGTAAAAAACACATTCATCATAACTCAAACCAGACAGCTCAGAAAGATATTTATAAGTATCATCCATTGAAAGACCAACAATGTTAAAAACATCCTTTTCACTTACCCTGATATTCAAATCATTAAGCCACTTAACTGTTCCAGAAATATAATGCATCTCCGAATCCATCAGGGTTCCATCCAAATCAAAAAACACTGCCTTTAACATCATGAAAATTATATCATGAAAAAAAGGGCTTTTATTTGGCCCTTTAATAAAGCTTACTTGGCTGAAGCGAAATTCTCACCTTCAAAGACCAGACATACCCAGACATCCTTGTCCGCAACAACTTTGCCCCAGGTATTGGAACCTACTTCCTTTGTCTCATAGACAGTAAAATCAACACCGTCGTTAATTACTACCGAACCCTTTTCAGAATTAAAGGTCATCTTAGACTGCAGATCAGATGGAATATCTGACCAGGTGGCAAATGTAGTACCACCGGCTGAATTTCTTACATTAATCGCATAGTTAGTCTGATAAGCCTTGCCACCTTCTGCTGAAGATGATGAACTGTTATTTGCCTGCTGAGTCTTTAGAACAGTTATCTCATTCTGCAGCTCAGTAATCTGATTATTGGCGGCTGTCAGCTTCTCATTAACCGCATTATATTCAGTTTCCAGAGCCTTATACTTATTCTTTTGCGAAATGCCAAAGAATATACCAAAACCAGCCAGAACCAGACATAGCACAATGCCAATAATGCCGATAATCATAATGCCTCTGGCACTCAGTTTCCTTGAACCACCCTCTTCTTCATCTTCATATTCTTCTTCATCATATTCATCAGTTGCTTCTTCATCATCCAGCTTAAATAAAGACTTATCAATATTAGAATCCCTTGATTCTACAAAATCAGGAATATCAACACCGTTCTCATATGGATTCTTCTCTTTCATAATCTATTTTCCTCCTTAAAAATCTTCCTTAGTCAAAACCCTGTAGCCCTCATAATCACCACATAACAGTCTGGCCTGATTGGCAACAGAGAATATATCATTAAGAATCAGACCATCCTCGTTGGTATGCATCTTAAATGTATCCACAATCATCTTCTTTTCATCCGCATTAATCTGATAATCATGATTTAACATAATCTCACAGAACTTGCGCAGGTATTCAACCTCACGGAAATTAACTCTGTGCAGAAGTATCAGCTTTAAACCATCAGGATAAGAATTAACAATTTCCTCCTTCAGATTATAGGCAGATTTAATGAAAGCCATTGAAAGGAAAGGATAAAGCTCGGCAATCGCATGGTATATATCGTCATGTCCGCTTACCTTTCGCTTATTAATTTCCTTCTCAAGTTCCTCATCCAGTTCACTTAAAAGCGTATCAACATATGAAGACTTTTTATCCTCCAGAATTTCACTCTTGGCCTCTTCGACAACATCTTCAGGCTCATCCTGAACAGTTTCCTCGATAGTATCTTCTTCAGGCTTTACAAACTGCCGCTTAATCTCTTCTTCATTTTCATCAGTTCTGAGATTCTGAATCTGTTCATAAACCTCTTTCTCAGGCTTAGTTGCCATATCATTCTTAAATACCACATCCAGACCAGGATTTTCAATTACGTGATACATATAATCATATGATTCAAATGGATTTATTTCATCTTCAACAGCTGGCTTTTCTTCTATCTCAAAAACAGGCTCATCCATTACTTCTTCCTTCTTTTCAGGAAGCTCAGTAACAAACTCATCCTCTTCCTTTTCCTCTTTTACATCAAAACATGGATTCAGGAAAAAATGATAAGAAGGCTCCTCATAAACATCTTCATTTTCTTCTTCCTCAGTATAGACGATAGAAGTAATAGGCATATCATTATTGAGAATATCCAACAAAGAATCAGCCGGCTCAATCACATTGCCATCCTCAATCTTCTCATGAACCAGATTCTTTTTACCATCATTGTCAAGCACATTAAAAATACCAGGATTGAGCACTACCGGCCTTGTTTCCTGTACAGCCTCATAAATATTGATTGAATTATCACTAATTTCATATTTATCATCAGTCTCTTCAATAATATCATCATCGAAAAGCTGCATATCCTCATGCTCAATGACATCCTTATAAATATCATCAAGTCCATCAGGAACCCCATTATAGCTAGGCATCACTGGCATATCACTGTTTATTGAAGCTGACTCATTAATAGCCTTAAAAATATCATTATCCTCATCTATGCCCAGGAAAATATTTTCCAGATCATCAACATATTCCTTCTTATCCTTTGAAACATTTCTGACCTCATCATCCTTAAAAAACTCAACATCAAAAATCTCGCCTAATTCGTCGAGCACATTTCTTTTATTCGGGTTGATGTTTTCCTTCAGATAATCTTCAAAAGCCCGGTGGCCCTTTTCAAGATTATCACTGTCAAAATATTCCTGAGAACCCTTAAGCTCATCATGAAGAATGGACATATCTTCAAAGTTAAGACCCTGAATTTCCTCATCCATATGCTTATCAAGATAAGACCTGGCTGCCTCAACAAAACCTAACAGTGCTTCCTGTTTAGATTCCACTGCCTTCCTCCTGCGCAAAATAAGTAAGCCATCGCCTACATTATCTTCAAATATTATATCAAAACGATTATCATTTGACACACTTTTGCGAAAGTTCACAATCTTGCGTACCAGCGCTCTGGTAGAACGATTTTTAATGTTTTCCGGATGATAAATCATTCCATGAAAAACCATGTTGTCAAAAAACATGACACCATCATTTTTAAGATTGCCCAGAAACTGCTCCAGGTACTTAGGATACTGTGCTTTGGCGGCATCCACAAAAATCAGATCATACTTCTTATCTGTCTTATAATTCTCAATCGGCATATAGATTACATTGATGCGCTCATCAAGACCCTCAGCCTCAATATTGGCGAGTGCTTCATGATACATATCCTCATTTTTCTCGATAGTATCAATATAAATATCATCACTCAAAGAAGCCATGGCGATAGCCGAATAGCCTACAGCTGTACCCAGTTCCAGTATTGACTTAACATTGTTTTTCTTAATCAGGTCTTCAAGATATAAAAGACCTCCATCCTTAATGATGGGGACCCTGTTACTCTTTGCCTTTTGTTTAATATATTCAATCACTAGTCCATTATATAAAAAAAGGAGATAAAAATCTCCTCGTGTTGATAACTTTTAAAAGAAATTAACCAATAACCTTTTGAGTCTTTAAGATTTCTTCGATAGTTGCTGCAGCTGTTTCTTCATCTTCACCTTCACAAGTGATAGTGATTTCAGACTGAGTAGGAATTCCTAAAGACATAACGCCCATGATAGACTTCATGTTAACAGTCTTACCATTGAATCCAACCTTTACATCACTCTTAAACTTGCTGGCAGCATTTACAGCTACTGTTGCAGGACGAGCGTGCAGACCTACTGGATCGATTACTAATACTTTCAATTCTTTCATAGAAACACAACCTCCACATAACAATGATATCAAAAATGAAAGCGCTTTTACAGTTTTTTTATATTTTTTCAGAAAATAGTTATTTGTGGTTATTTGTGATATGTCTCATTACCCAGAATCTTAAAAGCCCGGTAAATCTGTTCAATCAGAATAAGACGGGTCATTGAATGCAGAAATGTCATTTCTGAAAGCTTAAGACGCTCGTCAGCTCTTGAAACAAGCTTATCAGATAAACCAAGCGAACCTCCTACCACAAACACAATACGTGAATTAGCAATAAACAGCTCATCAATATGTCTGGCGAATTTAATCGAATCCATCTGTTTGCCATGCAAATCTAAGACAATTACATAATCACGACTGTCAATCAGCTTCAGTACCCTTTCACCCTCGGTTTTTAAAACCTCAGCATCATTGTCCCGAATAGCCTCATCCTTAACCTCAATAATCTCGATTTTATGATAGCGGTTTATTTTTTTCTTATAATCCTCAATTAAAGCACTGAGGTTACAGTCTTTAATCTTGCCGACCCCAATAATTCTAATCATTTACTGTACCTATAAGGATCAGACTTTCACCGTTTCTAATTACTTCGATGCTGATTTCATTTAAAGAAGTATAAATCGCATTATAATAATCTCTGCTGGTTTTAATCTCAATACCGTTAATAGTCTTTATAATATCGCCATTCTTAAGACCCAGTTCAAAGCCCAGAGAATTAAAACGTACAAAGGAAACATAGAAACCATTTACTTCCTCAATACTGATACCCAGATTTGACTTCGTATAATTTTCCATTTTTGAAATATATGTTCCTCTGATATCCAGAAACAGCTTAGTAAGATTCTTATTGCCAATAATATTATCAACAATCATCTTGAGTTCATTTGATGTCAGACCAAAACAGTTATTGCCATCGCTTAGGATATTAACTCCCACAGTTTCTCCATTCATATTAAATAAGGCGGCACCAGAATAGCCTTTAACCATTGTCGAAGCATACTGAATGGTTTCCAGATAATACTCATAGCTTATATCATCATAGCTGATTGAATCACCAATAAATCTTGAAGCCGACGAAACGATAGACAGAGCTGTAGAGTTAGAATACTCCTTATTGCCGGAACAGCCAATGGAAATCAGAAATTCACCATCCTTTAACAGAAAAGAATCACCAAGCGTAACTGGACTCAGCTTAAAATCCGTTTCAATATAAAGAACCGCAATATCCCCAAAAATATCTTCACCAAAAATACTGGCTTCCACAGTAATTCCATTATCCAGTGTGACATTGATTAAAGAAGCATCAGCTACACTGTGATAGGCCGTAACCACATAGGCACCATTTTCATCGGTCTGATAAATAAAACCAGATGAAACTGCTGCAGGGGTTTCTATCGTAACACAGCTAGACTTTATCTTATCCACCGTCTTAGTCAGGTCAGTTGAAATACCATTCACATTATTTTCTACTATTATCTCATCCTGAACAGCAGTATTCTTTTCATTAAGAATAACTGATATTGTCAGATTCCAGATAAAGAGAACCGCAATTAAAAGATAAATCGGACGTAAATTTCTCATATTGACTCCTAATACAGCAGATTGCAGGCCAGCACAGAACAAGGATTTATATTTCTCTCATCCCTGTAAATCATCAGATGCACATGCGGGCCAGTCGCAACACCGGTCATACCAATAGGTCCCAGGACATCTCCTCTTTGTACAACATCGCCAACACTTACATAAGCACGTGTTCGCATATGGCCATAATAGGTCTTATAGCCGTTATTGTGATTGATGATGACATAATAGCCGCCTATATCGGTATAGCTTACCTCTTCGACAACACCATTATCCATTGCCAGTACCACATCATAACGATTATACTTGTTCTGGAAATCAACACCGCCATGACCATAGTAGCAGGTATAGTTACAGGTAATAATCGGATTATAGACTGGCCAGCCCCAGTTTCCAGTACCAACGTCCGGCGGAACCATTGAGCCTACCGCTATAACACCCTGAACAGCTTCCTCTACCGTAACAGATGAGAGAACATTACCAGCCGTTACAACACCATTAATCCAGGTTTCTTCATAAAGCACATTGGAAAGACCATTTTTCTCCTCAACAATAATCTCTCTGCTTCCCTGCATTAGAGACTCATCCTCTTTATAAACAGGAGAATCAGGAAGCACAATTTCCTGAGCCAGACGCTGTTTAGTGACAACCACCGTAATAGGCGATTCAAAATAAGTTACATTAAGCACCGTACCAGGCTGCAGAATCTGATCTACAGAAAAAATCTGATCACGGTTAATACTCATAACCTGTTCGGCACTCATATCACCATAACGATAGCCTACCGCCTGCAGAGTATCACCTTCAACAGTTGTATAATACTCACATTCTGTATTACGACCATAACAGAAATAGTTATAAACCTCTTCTTGAGTTTTAAATATCAGTTCAGGTGAAACAACTGTCTCAGACATCGTCATCTGTTCCTGAATCTTAACCGACATCTCCTTGGTCTCAAAAGCTGAAGGAGAAAGAATATCCTGATTATTATTTATCCTGGAAAGAGTCTCCTCCGATACAAAATTCAAAAGAAAACTCCTCTCTGCAGAATAGAAAATCTCCTCATTCAGAATATAAATAATATCATAGACACCCTCTGAAGTAGAAAATTCAATAGAAGTAGCCCTGATACCCAGCAGATTATTCTCAAAAAGATAATCAGCCAGCTTATCATCAATATTCTCAAAATCTATAAAAGAAGTCTCTTCCACCAGAAATACATCCTGTACAAGACCCAGCGAAGTACCTGGATACTCATCTTCATAATTTACATAATAAGAATCAATATAGCCAAAAAAATCATCCAGGCTGTTCACAATACCCAGAAGTTCACCACGGTAATAAAGCTTATGATAAGTTCGCTCATTACGGGTATTATTAACTATTTCCTGATTAAGCAATGACTTATCATTTTTAAGACTCACTGAATTATTATCCGCAAGAACATACTGCAGACCAAAAGTCACAATCAGACTAAGCAAAAGACAGATAACTAATGTAAGTATATTTTTCTTCACTACTAATCTCCATTTTTAATCGAATAAAAAGCGTTGAAATTCTTCTCAAAAGCCAGCTTGACAGTTCTTGTTGGACCATTACGGTGCTTGGCAATATTAATTTCAATATCCTCTCTATCCTGCTTCTCCTCTTCCTTCTTATAGTAGTCCTCACGATAAAGAAAGATAATCATATCAGCATCCTGTTCAAGTGAACCGGTTTCTCTTAAGTCTGACAACATAGGATGCTTATCCGGACGCTTTTCTACATCACGGGACAACTGCGATAATGCGATAATTGGTACCTGCAGTTCCCTTGCCATAGCCTTTAATCGACGTGATATTTCCGATACCTCTACCTGTCTTGATTCAGCCTTGCCGGAACCAAGTATCAGCTGAATATAATCAATAAAGACAATGCCCAGACCATAATCATTCTTAAGCTTACGGCACTTGGCATACATATCACTTACCTTGATACCGGCTGTATCATCTATGAACAGTTTCTGACTGCGCATCTGTCCGGCGGCATCATTTAACCTTGCCCATTCCTGATCAGTCAGCTTGCCGGTACGAATTTTACTTAAATCAACCTTACTTTTTGCGGCAAGAATACGGTTAGCCAATTGTTCGGCCGGCATTTCAAGCGAAAAGAAGGCAACTGCTTGGCTGCAGGTAGCCGCTGCATTCATTGCCAGATTTAATGAAAAGGCTGTCTTACCAACTGAAGGTCTGGCCGCCAGAATGATGAAGTCACCCTTCTGAAAACCGGCGGTAGTATTATCAATATCCGTAAAACATGACTTGATACCGGTAATAGTAGTACCAGCCTTGGTTATCTTTTCAATCTTACTTATCGCATCATCAAATACTTCCTTGGCTGACTTAAAGTTATTATCGGTACGGTGTCTTGTAATATCATCAATTCTGTCCTTGGCCAGATTTATAATATCATCAATTGGAACCGTAGAATCACTTGCCCCCTTGGATATCTCTTCACCAGCCCTTATAATCTGTCTTGAAATAGACTTTGACTTAATAATGCGGATATATTCCTTGGTATTAGATGCACCAACAGTCTTTCCTGCCAGGTTCATCAGATACTCCATACCGCCTATTTTGTCATAAAGACCAAAATCCTTTAGCTTAGAACCTAAAGAGATAGTATCGATATTCTCATTTCTTTCATTCATATTGAGCATTACAGTATAGATCTTCTGATTTTTTTCCAGATAAAAATCCTCCGACTGCAAATCTTCCTGTAAACACTCTCTTAAAGACTGAGGAAACAATAGAATATTGCCTAATAAAGATTCCTCAGCATCTAAACTAAAAGGGATTTCTCTTGTTGTCAT
>JBJFHC010000060.1:0-2270 GCA_051893275.1 Erysipelotrichaceae bacterium
CTGGTGATTTACTGTTTAAGGAATTCTTTTGATTCTTATTCTGCAGCTCCTGAATTAATTTCCATTTTATTTATCTTTATCATTCATAAATGGAAACATAATCTTCTCTTAAGTGTAGGAAGCGGTACTGTTCTATATATGCTGCTCGTCCAGAATATTTTTGTTTTCTAGTTCATAGAGACGATAAAATTTAGTATACAGCGAATTATTAAACATCAGATTAAAGAATACTTTGTCAAAGCCTTGAAGTTCATTTATTAGATATTCAGGTGTCAGGGAGTATTCTTTTTTAAGTACATAATCGATATTCTTAATTAATTCATTAATATCATCAACGCCATAAAATTCTCTTACCCCGACATCATTAACCGGATTTTTATATCTGGAGGCTTTGGCTGCAAATAGAGTATAGGTATCCAGAAGAATATGTACATGATAGTATTTTTCATTAAGTATTTTTAACAGCTTAATAAGTTCTTCATTCTTCAGATACATGCTGACGCCTTCCATCAGTACAATTACGTTTGCTGAATCAGGGAGACTTTTTATCTTTTCTGTTTCTCTTAAATCCAGGCTTATCATTCTGTAGTTTTCATTTTCACTGAAGAAGTTTTTTCTTGTCTTTATTACTTCTTCCATATCAATATCCAGCCATTTAATATCTGGATTATTGATTCTTTTATAGCGTGAATCAAGGCCACAGCCAAGATGCAGTATTAGGGAGTCTGAATTATTCTTTATCTGTTCCTTTGCCCAGTCATCAAAGATTCTGGCCCGCATGGCCATATTGTAGGCCAGCCATCTGGATTTTGATTTGCCTTTCATCTTAAAGCCATGTTTATTCCAGATTTCTATGGCATCTGTGTCATTTAAGATGATACCCATTTTAGATACAGTGGCTTTGCCATATAAAGGAATAAAAAGCGTATTATTTACTTCATTCATAATCTTACCTTCTCTGGCTAAATTATAATATGACAGGTCAACAATACGCTTAATGGATATGTGTTAATTCTTGATTACTGTATTATCTATCTGTTTCTTTAATCTTTTGTAGAACTCAATCTGAAAACTTATTTTTTCTTTCCATAACTCAGTTGCGGTTTTTGTTGCACATTCATAATCAAGATACTTGTTCAGTGTTTCTAAAGTTGATTCTACATGTTCTCTCTGCTTTATGAGGCTCAGATTCTTATAGTCAATCCAGGTTAAACGGTCATAGATTCTGAAGGCATCAAAGCGGTCGATGTTGTCGGCATCACCAATAGTTACAGCTAATGCAGTGCGTTCACCCTCAAAGTCTGACTTGTCATCCACATGAATCGCAATGCCATAACAGATTTCATTGACTTCTTCTTCACTGTAGCCTAAGCTACAGAGAAAAGGTCTGACAATCCTGGCACCAATGCGGCCATGATTGATATATTCACTCTGGTCATTATAAGGCACTGAATAGCCAACATCATGAAGCAGAGCGCCAATATAGCATCTATCTTCATCAAGTCCTTCTTTCTTTGCGATTTCAAGGGTAATAGAAGTCACTCTTAAGGAGTGCTCATAGCGGTATTCAATGGCTCTTCTTTCTTCAGGGAAAAGTTTAACCATTTTATTCAGTTCATTTTTCAGAAATTCGGCGGTCTGTATTCTTATCATGTTGTCCTCCATCTATATATAGTACTGTCAAAGGGATTTATATCATCATTTAATTTGTCGATTAAATAAAGACTTACATCTATTGATTTACTGATATATTCTTTAGCCATTGTTTCATTAAAATAGTAATAGTTCTGTTTCCTGATATCATTGAAATCGCTTTTCATTGATTCGATGAATGAAAAATAATCGAAATAAGCTATTGTATTTATTGATTCGTTATCGATATTAATATTTTCAATATTTCTGTTTAGAACATATTTCTCATTTATCCAGGCATTGATGGCATGATAGTCTTCATACAGTCTGTTAAGTTCTTCCGGGTTTAGCGGATCGTATTTTGTAACAGATGTAACATCCATTCTGAATATAATATCCTGCACAAGATGCAGATAGTAGCCCAGATACAGTTCATCATCTAATTTATTTTTATAGTCAGCATAGTATTTATTCAGATTCATGAAATGATAAGATTCATTATCTGTCTCACTGTAATGTGACTTCTTATGATCAAAGGAGGCATCGGGCAATAGAGAACCACAGATAAAACGCTCAGTATTATTGATTTTTGAGCGTTTAATAATTTCATTTGCGATTAAATAATGAATCATTCTGGA
>JBJFHC010000060.1:2370-4831 GCA_051893275.1 Erysipelotrichaceae bacterium
TGACAGATCAGTTTTCGGGGTGAACCTAGCAGTGTATTGATGGATACATTGAAGAGTTTAGACAGCAGTTTAAGAGTTTCAATATTGGGAATTGTTTCACCCGTTTCCCAGCGTGATACAGCCTGTCTTGTGACAAATAGTTTTTCCGATAGTTCTTCCTGAGAGAATCCAGCTTCAGTTCTTAGTTTTAATAGTATTTCTTTTGTTTCCATATAAGCTCCTTTTTCTTAATTATCTGATTTAACTTCAGCATTGAAAAGAAACCATCAGTTGCCTGATGATTTCCTCAAGTATTGAGCGGTAATGGTGTTGGAACTGTTAATCATTTCCAATGGTGTACCATTAAACACTGCTTCACCACCCTTGTTGCCGCCATCTGGGCCTATATCAATAATATAGTCAGCCTTCTTGATGACATCGAGATTATGTTCAATGATGATAACCGTATTACCCTTATCAACCAGCGAATTAAACAGTTCCATAAGTTTTGTAACATCGGCAGCATGCAGTCCGGTAGTCGGTTCATCCAGAATGTAGATATTGCCCTTTCCATTCAGTTCTTTAGCCAGTTTTACTCGCTGTCTTTCGCCACCCGATAATGTATTAAGGGGCTGGCCAAGAGACAGATATGGTAATCCCACCGTCAGCATTGCCTGCAATATTTTACTGATTTTCTTATTGTCTTTAAAAAACTCAGAAGCATCCTGTACCGACATATTGAGAATATCGGTTATATTCTTGCCCTTATAGGTATAGCTTAGGGCTTCTTTTGAATATCTTGTGCCATTACATTCCTCGCATACTGTTGTCACCGGATCCATAAACACCAGTTCAGTAGTTATAAAACCTCTTCCCTTACAGACTGGACAGGCCCCTTTTGAATTAAATGAAAATAAAGAGGAATCACAGCTATTTTCCACGGCAAGTACTTTTCTTATTTCATCAAAGAAACCAAGATAGGTAGCTGAAGTAGATCTGCCGGTAGCGGTTACTGGCGACTGATCAACCAGGATTACTCTATCTTCATAAGTCTTCGCAAAAACATCACGAATTAATGAACTCTTGCCTGAACCGGCAACCCCAGTTACCACAGTCAGCACATTCAATGGTATGTCGACCGAAATGTTCTTTAAATTATGGATATTGGCATTCTTTACAGCTAAATATTCATGAGCTGTTCTTGGCTTATTGTTTACTGTTTCATTATGCTTCATGGCATTTCCGGTTTTTGTGCCACTTAATAGAAGCTTCTCGTAACTTCCCTGAAAGAGTATTTCACCTCCATTTTTTCCAGCCAGAGGTCCTACATCAATTACTTCATCGGCAATGGAAATAATATCCCTATCATGTTCAACAACCAGTACAGTATTGCCCCTGTCACGAAGCGATTTAAGCAGTTCAGACATTCTGTGAACATCTCTTGAATGCATACCGGTACTTGGTTCATCAAAGATGTAGGTCATGCCGGTTAATGATGAGCCCATATAGCGTACAAGTTTAAGTCTTTGAGCTTCGCCACCTGATAATGTTGATGATTCTCTGTCCATGGAAAGATAAGGAAGACCTATATCAATCATTCTTCTAAGTGAAGCACATAAGGCATCTACTACCGAGGATACTCTTGAATCATCGATGGTTTTTAAGAGATTATAGAGTTCATCAAACTGCATGGCGCACATTTCATCAATACTTAAGCCTTTTACCTTGCAGCTTAAAGCTTTAGGATTAAGTCTTCTTCCTTTACAGTCCGGACAGGGTTTTTCTTCCAGCAGATACATCAGTTTCTTTACAGAAGCTTCTTTTATCTGAGAAGTATCACGGTTAAGCAGCATTCTGTTCAGATATGCTTCCATGCCTTCTACTTTTTTAGAAAGTCTTGGTCCACCCTTATAGTCAGCACCATAGAGCAGATGATTTCTTTCGCTTTCAGTGAAATCTTTCCACTTTTTGTCTAAAGGAAAGATGCCGGATTCAGCATACTGTTTCCAGTACCAGTTGCCAGGGTGAAAAGCTGGCAGATCTGCCATTCCCTCATTCCAGGATTTTTCGGGATCAATGCGGTTTAAGATATCAACAGTCATTATTTTGCCTATGCCTGAACAGCTTGGACACATGCCGTTTGGATTGTTAAAGGAGAAATAAGAAGCAGTTCCGCCATAAGGCTCACCAATTCTTGAATAAATAAGTCTCAGCAGAGAATACATATCCGAAATAGTACCAACTGTCGAACGGATGTTGCCGCCAAGCCTTGTCTGATCAACTATTACCGAAGGTGTAAGATTGTCAATGTATTCTACTTTTGGCTTGTCATACTTGGGAAGTCTACCTCTTACAAAGGCGCTGTAGGTTTCATTCATCTGTCGTTGGCTTTCAGCGGCAATGGTGTCAAAGACAATGCTCGATTTGCCTGAGCCCGATACACCTGTAAAGACCACTATCTTTCCTTTAGGGATATCCAGGG
>JBJFHC010000061.1:0-4811 GCA_051893275.1 Erysipelotrichaceae bacterium
GGTAATTATTGAAACCTGTTATCTGACTGAGGAAGAAAAAATCGCATTATGTCACTGCGTTACCGATGCAAAGGCGGACTTTATTAAGACTTCAACCGGTTTTGGCAGTGCAGGTGCGACATTTGATGATATTAAGCTCTTTAAGGAAAATATTGGACCAGATGTAAAGATCAAGGCGGCCGGTGGCATCAGAACCTTTGAGGACATTGTGACTTATATTGAGCTTGGTTGCGACCGTCTTGGCTGCTCAGCGGCTATCAAGGTGCTTGGTGAATAAAATGAACGCTTTAATTATTCAGACTGATTTTGGACTATATGATGGTGCGGTAAATGCCATGTATGGCGTAGCCTATTCCGTATGTCCAGATCTGAAGATCTATAACCTGATGCATGAAATTAAGCCTTATGATATCTGGGATGCCTCATATCGTCTTACGCAGGTTTTAAATTACTGGCCTGAAGGAACAGTATTTGTATCGGTTGTCGATCCTGGCGTTGGCACTTCCCGTAAATCGGTTGTAGCCAGGACCAATGGTGGCCGATATATTGTTACGCCAAACAATGGCACTTTGACCCATATTTTTGAGAAATATGGAATCGAGGAAATGCGTGAAATTGATGAAAATATAAATCGTCTTAAAGGTTCGAGTGAATCCTATACTTTCCATGGACGTGATGTCTATGTCTATACTGCCGCCAGACTGGCAGCCGGTATTATCGGTTTTGAAGAGGTTGGTCCGAAGCTTGATATAAATGAAACCGTTCTTTTCCCAACTCATAAGCCATATATTGAAAATGGTTCGATAGTAGGTATTATTGATGTGCTGGATGTTCGTTTTGGTTCTCCATGGACCAATATTCCACATGAAATGTTAAAGGAAATTGATGTGGATTATGGTAATAAGCTTAATGTACTTATTACTCATAAAGGTGACATTTATTATGACAACGACATGGTTGTTCAGAAATCATTTGGCGATGCCAAATTCAGAGAGGAACTGGTCTTTGTCAATTCCCTGCTCAATGTGTCTTTTGCGCTAAATCAGGGATCTTTTGCCGGAAGATATGATGTTGGCTCGGGACAGGACTGGGAAGTTCGTATTAAGAAGGCTTTATAAAAATTATTTATAGCGACTGTTAGTTATAATCAATTGTACAAATATCTGAACAGTCGTTATTATATTTATATATTAGTTCATTAAATGTGCTAATATAGATTAGTGATTAAGGGGGATATATATGACAACTAAGAAACAATCACTTAGTTCCATTCTATTAGGTAAGTGGAACACTAAAACAATTGTCGGTATCGCAATCGGTGCTGCGTTATTCGGCGTACTGATGAACTTTGGAAGTATCAGAGTTACTACCAATACATCTTTGACAACATCTTACATTGTTTTACCAATTGTAGGTGCTCTGTTTGGACCTTTACCAGCCTTTTTAACTGGTTTAATCGGCAATACTATTGCGGACTTAATCGGTGGCTGGGGTTTATGGTTTGACTGGTCTTTCGGCAATGCCGTAGCTGGTTTCTTCATGGGTCTTTTACCATTATATGGTGCCAAGATTGAAGATGGTGTATTTACTGTTAAGCATGCCATTATCTATGCGATTGTTACAGTTATCGGCGTAGGTATCGGTTTTGGTCTGGTTACACCTTTATTAACTTATCTGTTCTATTCTTCTGAGCTGACAGTAACCTGGATTCAGGCCTGGGCTGCCATTGTTTCTGATGCATCAGTTGCGATTATCGTAGGCATTCCTGTATTATTCGCTTTAGCTAAGCGTAATGCCCGCGGAACAAATCTGTCAAAAGAATAGTTTAGAGAAATGAAAAAGCCAGTTATTGAATTTAAAGACTTTACATTCCGCTATAAATCACAGAATGAACCAACACTTCATGATATTAATCTGACTATTTATGAAGGTGAGAAGGTTCTGATTTTAGGACCGTCTGGAAGTGGAAAGTCTACACTCGGTAACTGCATCAATGGCCTTATTCCTTTCTCTTATGAGGGAGAAATTAAAGGTTCTTTAAAAGTATCTGGCATTGAAACTAAGGAAGCTAATATCTTCACTCTTTCAAACCACGTGGGCACAGTTCTTCAGGATTCTGATGCCCAGTTTGTCGGCTTGTCTGTAGGTGAAGATATAGCTTTTTCTTTAGAAAATGACGCAGTACCACGTAAAGATATGCTTGTTAAGGTTGATGCGGTTGCCCGTATTGTTTCAATGCAGGATTTCCTGGACCAGGTACCATACAATCTTTCCGGTGGTCAGAAACAGAAAGTTTCCCTGGCCGGTATTATGCATGATGATGTTGATACACTGCTTTTTGATGAGCCTCTGGCAGCACTAGATCCAGCCATGGGCATGACGGCAATTGATCTTATTGACAGAATACATAAAGAGCACAACAAAACAGTAGTAATCATCGAGCACCGTCTGGAGGATGTGCTGTATCGTCATATTGACAGAATCATCATGGTAAATGATGGAAGAATTCTTCTGGATACTACGCCAGATGAACTTTTATCAAGTGATACTTTAAAAGAAAATGGCGTACGTGAACCATTATATATATCTGCCTTAAAGAATGCCGGTATTAAATTTAAGCCAGGTGATCATCTGGATAATGTAGAAGAAATAGATTTCTTAAAATATAAAGAAGCTATTAAGCAAAGTTTTAAGTCAGTAAAACTTTCTAAAACCCGTCATTTTGAGGAAAAGGTAATAGAAGTAAAGGATGTTACTTTTAAATATTCATCAAGAAATAAGTATGCCCTTAAAAATGTTTCTTTTGATATTCATAAGGGTGAAAAGGTTTCAATCATCGGCAAGAATGGTGCCGGTAAATCTACAGTTGCCAAACTGATCTGTGGCATAATCAGACCACAGAGCGGTGAAATTAAAATAAAAGGGCAGAATTATCTCAATATGTCTATTTCACAGATTGGCAAACTTATTGGTTATGTTATGCAGAATCCAAATCAGATGCTGGTAAAGGATATGATTAAGGATGAAATAGCCCTGACACTAATGCTTAATAATTTTGAACAGAGCGAAATAGATAAGCGAGTTGAAAAAGTCTTAAAAATGACTGGCTTATACTCGATGCGAAACTGGCCGGTATCGGTATTAAGCTATGGACAGAAGAAGCGTATTACTATTGCCTCTATTCTGGTTCTGGAACCGGAAGTAATAATTCTTGATGAACCGACAGCCGGTCAGGATCTGAAGCACTATACAGAAATCATGAGTTTTATCGATGAACTTAACCGAAGCAGTGATATTGCGATAGTCTTTATTACTCATGATATGCATCTGGCTATTGAATATACCGACAGAGCTATTGTCTTTGCGGATGGTGAATGTATAGCCGATGATACAGTATATAAGGTTCTGTCAGATGATGAAATTATTGAAAAGGCTTCATTAAAGAAGACATCAATTGTAACTGTGGCTCAAAAATGTGGTATAGATCCAGAAGAATATATTCACTATTTCATCGACTATGAAAGGAGGGAAAGAGAAAATGGATGATCGTTTATTTATAAATCTGCATCCTGGTACTACCTACCTTGACCGCTTAACCGGCAAGACCAAGGTAAGACTCTTTCTGGCTTTTGTCCTTCTTTTAATTGCGACCTGGGATATGCGTATTATCTCTATATGTCTGCTTATTGGGGCAATAGGTTTGTTCTCCCTTCACAGCAAACTTACTTCAGTTAAGGTTATCACCGTATTTGTTATATTTACCAATCTGCTTAATCTTTTCCTAATCTGGGTAATTGAGCCAGACTATGGTCTTAATATGTGTGGAAGTTCGACTGTACTTTTCAGGCTTACGGATTTCTATATTGTGACAGCTGAAACTCTGTGGTATTTTCTGGTAAGGTTCTGCAAGATGTTCGCGACCTTCCTGTTTGCGCTGACTTTCATTCAGTCAATAACACCTTCAGAACTGGCAGCCGGTCTTCATGCGATCAAGGTTCCCTATAAGATCTGTATGATAGTATCAATTGCGTTTAGATATATTCCCGATATTTTAAGAGATTTTAAAAATATTAAGATATCTATGCAGGCCAGAGGAATGGAACTCGATCCCAAGAAAACATCTTTATGGACCCGTCTTAAACAGAATGTCATTATTCTGGTACCACTCATCATTACTTCTTTTGACAGAGTAGGCAATATAGCCAATGCGATGGATTTAAGAGGCTTTGGAAAAGGGAAGGACAGAACTTATTATTCTGAACACGAAGACACTAAGGGTGATGGCCAGATGAAAATATTTTATATTCTGGTTTATATTATCTTTATAGCGGTAGTGGTCAGAAGAATATTCTTCAAGGCTCCATTTATGGTATGGTATCCATGGCTTTAGACTTTAAATCAATCTGGGATGAAAACGAAGCAGGCTTTATAGACCTGCTTTCAGTTCATTCGGTTTATGATAAATTTACTGTTACAGCTGATATGCCCTGCGGCAAAGGCGTTAATGATGCTCTGACATTCATGAAAAACAAATGTCA
This sequence comes from Erysipelotrichaceae bacterium, assembly GCA_051893275.1. GTDB lineage: Bacteria > Bacillota_I > Bacilli_A > Erysipelotrichales > Erysipelotrichaceae > Colivicinus. The sequence continues at coordinate 4,539 of JBJFHC010000061.1, forward strand.
GGAAGCCGGTTTCAGGATTAAGGAATTTGATGGCCATGCCTTCAGTGCTTCTATTGGTGAAGGGGAAAGAATAGATATTGTTTCCCATCTTGATGTAGTAGAGCCAGGAAACGGCTGGTCATATGACCCCTTTAAACCAGTTTGTACAGATGTATCAATTACTGCCCGTGGTGCTCAGGATATGAAATCAGGAGCCTGGCTGACTTTTCTGGCTTTAAAGACATTAAAGGAACAGAATATCAGCTTGAATAAAAAACTTACTCTTGTCTATGG
>JBJFHC010000062.1:0-4806 GCA_051893275.1 Erysipelotrichaceae bacterium
AGCTAGTAAAATATGCCGACACTGCCCTGTACAAGGTTAAGCAGAGTGGCAGGAATGGTTTCTATGTTCTGGGCAAGGATGAGATATAAGAAATCGTAAAATTTCTGTTGAAATCAGAAGGTTTTAATGGTATATTATAGCTGTAGATAAATCTACTAGAAAAAGCGGTGGACCATACCAAAACAAAGTTGGAACTAAAAAAGCGGTGGACCATACCAAAACAAAGTTGGAACTAAAAAAGCGGTGTACCCTACCAAAACCAAGTGGGAGCTAAAAAAGTCGCTGGCAGAGATGCCAGTTTTTCTATGTTTAAAATATACGAATGTGGTATAATTTCAACATGTTTTAATAGGTTGCAACGTTGCCTAAAAAGCTGAGAGATCGTTGCTGCGATTTCGCAAAACTCGAAAAAGAGTGTAATAATTATAGGCTTTGAAAAGATATAACCGGTTTATTTCCGGTTTTATTTATGTAAAATAATGAAAAAGTTTTCATAACATATGAAAATAAATGTAAAAAGTTATGAAAATGTATTGAAATGATGTGAAAAGTGATTTAACATAAAAACATCCAAAGAAAAAGGGTAGTAGCTTCTTAAAGAGCTTAAGCGAGGTTCGATAGGTGAAAGGAATCAGCAAACTGAAGGGGTGAACGCACTTTGTAGGATTCTGTATGAAGTAGTAGTATTACAGGACGTATATCCGCGTTAAGGGTTAAGGCATAAATTAAGGTGGTACCGCGCTGCATGCGCCCTTTTGGTACTGCCTTTTTTGTTTGAAGAGAGGGAAGTTGTTTATGAAGAAAGTTGTTGTAATGTTAATCACTGTATTAATGATGTTAAGCCTGGTAGCTTGTGGCAAGAAGGCTGAGGAAGAACCTGTTGTTGTGGATGATGGCGGCAATGATGTTGTTGAAACCAGTTATAAGCTTGTGAGCGATGGTATTCTTACTGTTTCAATGTCTACTGATTTTGCCCCAATGGAGTTTGTTGATCTGACTAAGACTGGTCAGGACAAATATGTTGGTTCCGATGTTGAGCTGGCTAAGTTCATTGCCGATTATCTGGGTCTTGAATTATTGATTAAGCCAATGGATTTTGATACCTGTCAGGCTTCAGTTGCCAACGGTATTGTTGACTGTTCAATCTCCGGCTATTCATATACAGCACAAAGAGCTGCATCATATCTGTTAAGTGAGGATTATTTCTCAGAGGGTGATTCTGGTCAGGTTGCCTTAATTGCCAAGGAGAATGTTGAAGTTTATAAGGATCTGGCAAGTCTGAATCAGAGTGGTGTAGAAGTAGCTGCGCAAAACGGTGCCCTGCAGCAGGAAATAGTTGAGGAACAGCTGCCTAATGCTACTTTAAAAGCTATCGATGACTTAAATGCCGCCTATGATAATTTAAGTGCTGGTACTTATGCAGCCGTTGTAGTTGCCTCGACAGTTGCCGAAACTCTGGTAGCTTCTTATCCTGATAAGTATGCGATTGTTCCAGAAGCTTTCGATGATTCTAAATATACCGGCTACCATATTCTTATCGCTTTAGGTAATGATGAATTAAAGGATGCCATTAATGAGGCTATCGCTGCTGTACCTGAGGGTCAGTATAAGACATGGCAGGATGAAGGTCAGGCTTTATTCTTATCATTAGGTGAAAACGCTGCGGAAGATATTATTGCAGAAGAGGAATAATTAAATAAAGGGGAGTCAAAACCTCCCCTTAATTATTAGCTTTTATGGATAAGAAAAAATTAAAAACTGGAATTATCTCCATTGTTGCCTTAATTGTGATTGTCTTTGCGTTCAAGGATGGTCTAAGCTACAACAAAGTAGTTGAAACAGTGGATGATGGGAAATATACTATTACCGTGGTTAATACAAGTCCGGAAAACGGCGAACTTACCCTTGCGGTGAAACAGGGCGATGAGTATATCGATATGGAAGGAAGTTCTATTGAAGTAGAACCTGGCACCAAGACTAAGACTTATTTCAAGGATGGGAATAAGGGTAAGACAGCTTTCTGGGCTGTTGATATAAATGGAGTAATGAACTATGTTTATTCTTCCTCGGTGGAAAAGACCTTATATAAGGAAGATAAGTTCATTAAAACCGTTGATTGTGATATTACTGTTTATTATTTTGGTGAAGTGGATAATGGCCGTCTGGTTTCTTTCTATGATACTTCGGTTGAAGGAAAAAGGAATCTGGTTGGTTTAGACTATGTAAGCTATGGGGAAGCAGCTGATGATCTGGGCGTAATTGAGCAGATCAGGAAGGGTTTCTCGCAGACTGGCTGGTCTAAGGATCTCAGCAATATAACAGAAGATATAGAGGTTTATCCAACCTATAAGTCAAATATCTATACCATATGGCGTGACTATCATTCGTTCTTTATGCACGGTCTGCTCATTACATTACTGCTGTCAGTGGTATCGGTATTCCTGGCGATGTTTATGGGTGTGGCTATCTGTCTGGTGAGACTGGGAGACAATAAGTTTTTCTCCTTTATCGCAACTATTTACGTCGAAGTGATCCGTGGTGTGCCATTATTATTACAGTTGTTGCTGATATATGTACTGTTGGGTCCTACCAAGATATCCTTTGGTTCTTTCTTTACGACCGAGGTATTGTCCTGCATTATTACGCTGACAATCAATTCAAGTGCCTATTCATCAGAGATATTCAGATCAGGTATTCAGGCAGTTGATAAGGGACAGATGGAAGCTGGTAGAGCTCTTGGCTTAAGTAAGTGGCAGGTTTACAAGAAGATTGTCATACCTCAGGGTCTGAAGAATTCTTTGCCTTCAATTGTCAATGAACTGGTACAGATGATTAAGGAAACTTCTTTAGCTGTATCGGTTGATGCTTCAATTGGTGAGCTGATGTCGGTAAGAAAGAATATCACTGCCGCTACCTATGTGAATCTTCCACCATTTATTATTGTCGCAATTATTTATTTTAGTGTTACCTTCTCGCTTTCTAAGTGTGTAGGTCTTCTGGAAAAGAGGTTGGCAAGTCGTGATTAAGGTTGAGAATTTATATAAGAACTTTGATGAGCTTGAGGTATTAAAGGGAATTAACTGTCATATTGAAAAAGGCGAAGTGGTATCAATAATTGGTGCTTCAGGTTCTGGCAAGTCAACATTCATCAGATGTCTGAATATGCTGGAGACACCAAGTGCCGGCAAAATTGAGTTTGAGGGGAATGTGCTTTATGAGAGTGATTCATTACTGTTAAAGAAAAAGCTTGATACCTTAGAAAAAGGATCAGCTGAATATAATAAGCTTAAACAGGAATATAAGAAAGCGGTTCAGCTTGATAAGCAGAATGAAAAAAGCCGAGAAAAGATTATCAATGAACACCGTCAGAAGATGGGTATGGTCTTTCAGCATTTCAATGTCTTTAACAATCTAAGCGTTATCGACAATATTACGTTGGCTCCGGTACAGACTGGCAGGATGTCCAAAGCTGAAGCAGAAGAAAAAGCCATGGAACTATTAAAGATGGTAGGTCTTGAAGACAAAAAAGATGGATATCCAAAGAAGCTTTCTGGTGGACAGAAACAGCGTCTGGCAATTGTCAGGGCTATGGCCATGAATCCGGATGTGATGCTCTTTGATGAGCCAACCAGTGCACTGGACCCGGAAATGGTTAAGGATGTTCTGTCTTTAATTAAGCAGCTGGCCGATTCAGGCATGACCTGTGTAATTGTGACTCATGAAATGGGTTTCTGTAAGGAAGTAAGTGACAGGGTCTGGTTTATGGATAATGGGGTGATTGCCGAGGAGGGTACTCCTCAGGAGATATTCAGTAATCCTAAGACTGAAAGATGCAGAGAGTTTCTTTCAAAGGTGCTCTAAATGGATAAGTTTAAGCAGTTGTCGGATAAATTGTGGGAATACGCCGAAACCGGCATGAAGGAATATAAGAGTGCCAAAGCCTATATTGAGTTTCTTAATGGCGAAGGTTTTACCGTTAACGAAAAAATCTGTGGCATGGATACAGCCTTTGAAGGGGTATATGGTTCAGGCTCACCTGTCATCTGTTTTCTGGCAGAATATGATGCCCTGAGCGGTTTAAATCAAAGAGCCGATATCTATAATCAGGAGAAAGACTCCGAATCAGATACCGGACAGGGCTGTGGCCATCATCTGCTGGGAGTTGGTTCTTTATATGGGGCCTGTCTATATAAAGACTATCTGGAAAAAAATAAGCTAAGCGGCACGGTTAAATTTGTGGGCTGTCCTGGTGAAGAGGCTGGCTCGGGCAAGACATATCTGGCCAGGGATGGCTACTTTAATAACTGTGACATAGCGCTTAGCTGGCATCCGGGTATCTTCAATCAGGTAGTAACCGGTTCAAGTCAGTCCTGTACAGCTATTTATTTTAAATTTAAAGGCATAGCTTCGCATGCTGCCTCTGCACCACATCTTGGCCGTTCAGCACTTGATGGGGCAGAGCTTATGAATGTCGGTGTTAATTATTTAAGGGAACACATGGAAGACTCTGACAGAGTTCATTATGCCTATATTGATGCGGGAGGCAAGGCTCCCAATGTTGTGCAGAATCTTACAATATTAAAGTATTTTGTGAGATCTAAAAACAATAAGGACTGTTCATCATTAACTGAAAGAGTAATAAACTGTGCCAAAGGTGCTGCCTTGATGACAGGAACGGAAGTGGAAGTTATTTTTGATGAAGGTCTATCCAATACCATCAGCAATCAGACTTTAGAAAACATTCTGTTTGAGACCATGAAAGAGGATTATGATTTAAGCTACAGTCTTGATGAATATGAATATCTT
>JBJFHC010000063.1:0-4707 GCA_051893275.1 Erysipelotrichaceae bacterium
TCCCGGTATTGATATTGAGACTCTTTTAATTGTCATCTGGTTTACTGGTGCAGTAGTACTGATTGTCAGATACTTATATAAGACAAATTGTTTTAATTTAAAGATAGAAACAATAATGAAGAAGTCTGAGCCTTACCTAAGTGACAATTATTGCGATGATATTAATAAATACAACATAAGTATTTATACAGGCAAACTCATCGAATACCCAATGACTGTAAAAGATGCAGTTATATTGATACCTGAAAACTTAATAAATGATGATAATTTCGACAATATATTGAAACATGAGATTCAGCATGTTAAAAATAGAGATTTGTTCTTTAAGAAGGCTATTAATATAATATGCTGCATATTCTGGTGGTTTATTCCGGTATATATCATCAGGAAATACTTTGATATTCTGCTGGAAATGAGAGTTGATAATGAAGTTACAAGAAATGAAGATATAGGTGAATATGCCAGGTCGCTGATTGATGTTAAGAAAAAGATACTGACAGATAAGATGGATAAAGGCTTAGCTGCCGGTATGATAAGTGAAGACAGCAGAACACTGGAATATCGTTTGAAATATCTGTTTGCCGGCAACTTTAAGAAAAGAACCAGTACTATACTGCTGATAATGGTGCTGCTTCTGCCATTTGTGACCAATACCGTTATATTTGAACCCGCTTTTCCTTCACCTTATGATAATGAACCGAATGTCTATGTTGAGAATGAAATAAAGGAAAAAGCCTATATTATAAGGCATAAAAATGGAACTTATGGTCTGATGATCGATGGAAACTATGCCCAGCTGGAAAATATTGAAGCTGAGCCATTCTGTCATTTGCGTGTTGTATATGAGGATTAAACTATGTTAAAGAAGATAATAATCATACTTTCTATACTTTTAATTACTGGTACGCCAGTACTTGCCCAGTTTAGCTACAGCTACCGTAAGGACAACAATCTTAGTATAGTCTGCCAGGATAAATATGAGTGGCGCTACAAGCTTGAGAAGGGCGTTCTTTATAAGCGTTTGTGGAATATAAGCACTACTGGCTGGGAAACAGGCTGGATACCATGCTGATAATGAAACTGGCTTTATTTGATAAAGAAAAATATTCTGACTTACAGCAAATATCGGCAGTCAATTTATATTCTGTAACCAAAAATATTTTTGTCTTATAAAATAAATATAGATGGTAAAATTCCAATCTTGGACTGGTTCTCCAGGATTCCCAGCTTGTAAGGGGACTTTAAATATTCACAAGATTTACGACGAGGGGCCTGCGACTATAAGAAAGTGGATGAACCAATTTTGTAACAGCACTCTCAATTTGAGAGTTTTATTTTTTTAAGAGAACAATAAAACCCATCCTAATTTACCGGTATAACAGTCTAATCAAATTAAGATGGGATTAATTTTAGTAATTCATAGATCTGAAACTGTCTATTAGATTCATTCCATTGTCTTTAATAACTTTGATAGCCAGATTCTGCTTGGTTAAGATATTGTTATCTTTGAAGTAATCCTCACCGTTATAGATTCTGGATATCAGGCAGTTCTGGGACATTGGTTCATTTAAGTTCTGGAGCTGATACAGTATCATTTCACTGCCGTCACTGTATGTAATTTTAACGGCTTTATAAATGTCTTCATATTCTGAAACGAAATTCTCTGCTGTATACTTAATTTTCTTGACATCTAGACTGGCCAGATAGTCATCTGTTGTATTGATGCCATCGAGATTGAAGATATTTCTAGAATCTTTAAGACCATCTTTTTCTATATAATATATAGCTTCTTCTGGTACATCTTTATCAAGCAGATAATTGTCATAGATATGATAATCTTTAGTCAGATCTGTATAGCTGAAATAATCATCTTTACCAACGATATTTTTACTGTATCCTTCTTTAACTGGGAACGTTTTAAATGATTTGCCTATTGTGGTAATAAAAGTGACATGGAAATCCTTTCCGTTACTGGAATATCTCCATACATCTGAGCCATTAATAAGACAGACATCCAAATCTGATTTTGAACAGTCTACTTTATTCATTGAATCAATGGGCAGACAGTGCATATAAAGGAAATAGCCGAAATCATCATTGTTTCGATAAGTTCCTTCATAAGTGACTTCTTCTGGTGTAAAACTGTTTCCACATCCAGTTAAAAGAAACAGAATAATCAGAAATACTGAAAGTTTCTTTGTAATCATATTAGCCTCCTGTTACTTCTATACTTAAATCCTATCAAAGACAATAAAAAATAACAATACAAATATTAATAAACAATATGGAAATAAAAATATATTAACGATATAATTTTTTAGATGGAAAAAGTAGTACTGACTAAAAAAGAAAATGCGGTGATGCAGATACTATGGGAGAGTGATAAACCAATGTCAGCTCATGATATAGTTGAAGCTTCTTACGGTGAGCTTAATATTCACACTGTGCAGCAGGTATTAAGAAAAATGCTTAATGAGGGATATATTGAAATGGCTGGGGTAGGGCAGACATTGAAGTCTTTAACTAGACTCTTCCGGCCGGTATTAAGTCAGGCTGAGTATTATTATGGTCATCTTTCTGATAAGACTCTTGAGAAGCTTACGGTTGACTATATTAATTCAATTGATAATCTGGAGGAAGCCCTGGCTTTTTCTAAGGCTATTGAGGAAAGAAAGAAAAAGCTAAACCATGAGGCTTAGCTCTTATTGATATCGGAGAATTCGACAATTCTTGTTGCCACATCTCTGGCAAATCCTTCATCATGGGTAACAATCAGGATACCCATTTTTTCTTTGGAGAGTTCTTTGATGATATTTGTTACATCGGCTATCGAGTTTTTATCTAAGGCTGATGTAGGTTCATCAAAACATAATATTGTCGGCTTTAAGACGATGGCACGGGCGATAGCCGCTCTTTGCCTTTGACCTCCCGAGAGGTGCGAAGGGTATTCATCTTTTTTATCGGCAATCTTCAGCTTTTCTAAAGCTTCCATGGCTTTGGCTTCGGGATCGGCTATCTTGTCATATTTTAAAGCCAGAGTGCAGTTTTGTAAGACTGTCTTGTTGGCAAAGAGATTGTAGTTCTGAAATACCAGACCTATCTGTTTCTGATATTCTTTTGCGGTATTGGGAATATTATTGATTGTAATAGATCCATTATCTGGCTTAATGAGATTGGTTATGCAGTTTAGAAATGTTGACTTGCCTATGCCACTTGGTCCCATGAGACAGACTATTTCATTTTCGGATATTGTGAAGTCGATATTGTTTAAGACTCTGTTGTCCTTAAATGATTTAGAGAGATTTCTGACTGTTAGTTCATTCATAGTAGGCTGACCTCTTTTCGGCATAGTTCATTACTTTTGTGATGACAAAAGTCATTAAGAGATAGAATATTGCCACAAAGATAAATGGAGTAGCTGTGGCATAGACATTAACGGCACTTCTTCCGGCTTTTAACAGTTCAGAGGCACCAAGTATTGTGATTAATGAGGTATCTTTTACAAGCGCCAGTACTTCATTGCCAATTGAAGGAAGTGAGTTTCTGATACACTGGGGCAGAGTTATCTGCAGGAAGGTAAAGCTCTGGCTTAGCCCCAGTACTTTGGCTGCCTTAAACTGTCCATCATCTATGGCATTGATGCCGCCTCTTAATATTTCCATAAAGTAGGCTGAATAGTTGAGGATAAAGGCCGTATAGATAGCCGCATCTCTTGATAAAGTTATACCCAGATAAGGAAGGCCAAAGTATACAAACATTAACTGTAAAAGTAAGGGAGTTCCTCTTTCTACATAGATGTAGGCCCAGAAGATGGTGTTGATTATTTTGTTTTCTCTGTTATTTATAAAGGCCAGAATAAATGACAGGGGAAGGGAAACAATCAGAGTTATAAAGAATACTTTTAAAGTAGTAATGCTACCCTCAAATAATGAGGGCAGCATTTTAATAAAGAGATTCATATTTTATTCAGAAAACCACTTAGAATAAATTTCTTTGTAGCTTCCATCAGCCTTTAAGTCTTCAAGTGCCTGATTTACTGAGTTAACTAGGTCAGTATCACTTAATCTGAAGCCAATACCATATTCTTCTTTGCCAAAGTCATCAGTCAGGATATTGTACTTGTCTTCGCCTCTTTGTTTAATAATATATCTGGCAAGAACTTCATCGCAGACAATCGCATCACATCTTCCAGCTTCCAGATCCATGAAGCAGTCAATGTTAGTATCAAATTCAACGATTTCTTTTAAAGATGCGGCAATGTCATCAGCTGTTACGGCGTCAAGGGCGCTTGATTCTTTCTGTACGGCAACAGTCTTGTCAGCCAGATCAGCCTTTGAAGCGATATCAGAGCCAGCTAAAGTAATAATGAGCTGTGCGTTATCCAGATATGGAGTAGAGAAGGCAACCTTAGTCTTTCTTTCTTCAGTAATTGAGTAGCCATTCCAGATACAGTCAATGTTTCCAGAATTGAGTTCAGTTTCTTTCATAGCCCAGTCAATTGGCTGGAAAGATACTTCATAGCCGATCTTTTCAGTTACAGCCTTGGCTAAGTCGATATCAAAGCCAACCAGTTCACCCGCATCATCTCTAAATCCCATTGGGGCAAAGGTGTCATCAAGGCCAACTACGAGTGTTTTTGTTTCTTCAGTGTTGTTGTCTGCGGTGTCATCAGTCTTTGGGCTGCTGCAGCCTGTAAGCAGTAAAACT
>JBJFHC010000064.1:0-4683 GCA_051893275.1 Erysipelotrichaceae bacterium
CAGTCAGCGCTTGAAAGAAACCAGAGACCAATAGATGTGGTACTGGTAACCAAGACTTCGATGTCTGTAAATCAGCTGCTGCAGGAGAAGCTGAAGCGTAATTTTCCACTTATCCGTGATATTAAAACGGTTTCCTATCATGATTTCAGGATAGAGAACTGCAGGGATTATCAGATGATCTGTACTACTTCACCTTTAGGCAGTGAGGATATGCGTATAGTGGAAATTGATGACCTGATGTTAGACAACTCAGTCAATAAAATTTCTAAGAAGATAAAGGAAATTAATACCAATCTTACCCCAAAGACCACAAAGTTTGATCCGGTCTGTCATTCTTTCTTTGAACCTGATCTGATAATTACACAGCTTGATGTGGATTCTAAAGAAGAATGCATAAAGGTGATGTGTGAAAGACTGGTCAAGAAAGGTTATGTAACCAGAAACTATGTTAATACAGTTCTTGAAAGAGAAGAGGTTATCGCAACAGCTATCGGCAATAATGTAGCCATACCACATGGCGAACAGAATGAAATTCATGAGGCTAAAGTGGTCATTGCGACTTTAGCTAAGCCGGTAGTCTGGGGAAATGAAATGGTGGATGTGGTTTTCCTTCTGGCTGTTAAGATGACTAATGATTTTGAGATATCTAAAACGCAGCTTTTCTATAAGCAGTATATAAATCTGGTTGAAACAGATCAGCAGGTTAATAAGTTAAGGGAGTTTAAAGTCAATACAGACTTTTATCGATATTTAATTCAATAAGTGGGAGGGTTATTTTATGGCTTTAGAAGAAATATTAAATGAAGACATTATCGATTTGAATTTAAGAGCTGGTACTAAAGATGAGGTTCTGCATGAACTGGCCGGTAGACTGAAAGATTCCGGCTATATTGACGATGTAGAAGGTTTTGTCAAAGACATCTACGTCAGAGAGAGCGAAGGAATTACTGGAATGGGAAATCACATTGCGATTCCTCATGGAAAATCATCAAGTGTAACAAAGATTGGTATTGCGATTGGCCGTACTGAAAAGGAAGTTGAGTGGGAGAGCTATGATGGTCAGCCGGTTAATCTGATTTTCCTGTTCTGTGTATCAGATAATGGTGATTTTGCGAAAAATCATATGATGCTGCTGGCCGAGCTGGCTGGAAAGCTGGGCAATGATGTCAGAGTAAAGAAGCTGCAGGAAGCTTCATCTAAGAAGGAACTTGTTGAAGCTCTTCTGTGTGATGAAGATCAGCTTGAAGGTACTGTGGCCGAGTCTAATGAAGAGATCAGTGATCTCGATATTGATTTTTAGTTATGTGGCTCTTTATTATTGAACTTATTATCCTTGTAGCGGGTATTGGACTTATTATGCATGCCAAGCTGCACTTTGCACAAAGGCAGAAATATGAACCTGATAATAAGTGGAGCGATTATGAAAACAAGGTAAGATATCTGGGATATGGTTTATGTATTCTTGATGTAGTGATGGCTCTGTTTTTAAAGGTGTAGTCTATGAATAATATGACAATTTTAGTGGGAACCATTATTGCGGTTGCCCTGCTGGCTTTAATAATTCGGGCTGTGCGTTTATATCCGGAATATAAGAAAGGAATCTATCCTGAACTCTATGGTCATTTCTTATGGTATGCCTGGGTTGTGCTGGTGTTACAGGATGCATCGGTATCACCCTATCTTACTAAAGAGATTGGCAAGAGCTATATTACTTTCTCAAGATTTCAGGAGGATGGACAGGTTAAGGCTAAGTTCTGTACTGTTTTCTCTAATAAGGGAATCATGGCTGTCTGTTTTGAGAATACAGATGGTCAGGTGAGATCTAAAAGTGAGAAGTCAGACTGGTTTATTAAAAGAAGCGATAAAAAGACTAATGAGGAGAAGACATACAGGCATAATAATATAACATTGCCTTTCATGGTCTATCTTAATAATCTGGCACATAAATATAAAGATGTGCATATTGAGGCCAGAGTGGCACTGGATGACAACAGTGATTTTTCGCTTCTGAAGTCTGATATTAAGCTGATTCATTATAGTGAAATAGTAGATGAAATTAAAAATGTTCAAGCTGAATTTATTACAGATGAACAGGTAAAGGAACTGTTTAAGCAGGCTATTGTGAATTAGTAAACAAGTTTAATTATAATCAAAAAAGTACCACTTTATAGTCTATAAACTTAAATTATTGAAAACGCTTACGATGTTAATATAAATACATCAAAGTCTTGAAAGGGGAGGTAGTCTAATGAAGATCGTTGGTGTTACAGCTTGTACCGCCGGTATCGCTCATACTTATATCGTTGCCGAAAAGATCCAGAAGGCAGCTGAAGAAGCCGGGCATACCTGCAAGATTGAGACTCAGGGAACAATAGGTGTTCAAAATGAGTTATCAGCACAAGATATCGCCGAGGCAGATGTTGTAATATTTGCCCACGATATTGCGATTAGAAGCACAGAACGCTTTAAGGACAAGAGAGTAGTTGATATTCCAATTTCTCTGGCAATGAAGAGTCCTAAGAGTCTGATTGCGACAATTGAAAAAAAATTAGCTGCAAAATAATAGGGCAGCACAAAAAACTTTAAGAAAGAGGGTTTAAAAACATGAAATTTGCTGAAATTAAGAAGCACATTATGACCGGTATTTCATTCTTGATTCCAATGGTTGTAATGGCTGGTATCATGGGTGCCATTCAGAAGGCTTACTCATGGAGTGGTGTTGCACTGTCTGATCCTACAATCAGCGGTTTAGCATTCTCTGGTTATTCTATTACCAAGATTTCTGACTTTATGGCAGTTCTTGGTAAGTTAAATGGCGAAGGCTTTAACTGGGCTTACGCATTCTTGGCTGCTGGTATTGGTTTCTCTATCGCTGATAGACCTGCAATCGTTCCAGCATTCGCAATTGGTTACTACGCAGGTGGTCCAACTAAGACTGGTTTCATCGGCGCTATGTTAGTAGGTTTTGGCGTTGGTTACTTGGTTAACTGGATGAAGACCTGGAAGCTTCCTAAGTGGATGCAGGGCTTAATGCCAGTATTAATTATTCCAGTTATCGCTACAGCTGTTGCCGCATTCGTATTCTTCGGTATCCTGATGAAGCCACTTTCAATGATTATGCTGGCATTCCAGGGCTGGATTCAGTCACTGGCTTCTGGTTCATTATTTATCGTTGGTGCCGTTATCGGTGCATGTATGGGCTTCGATATGGGTGGTCCTATCAACAAGACTGCATCTATGGCTGCCAACGCATTATATGCTGATGCACCAGATGGAATTGGTGGCTGCGCTGAAACAGCTAAGATTATCGGTGGTATGACTCCTGCAATCGGTGTTGGTATCGCTGCTCTGATCGCTCCTAAGAAGTTTACACCTGAACAGAAGAATACAGCTTATACTGCAATCCCAATGGGCTTCTGCTTCATTACTGAAGGTGTACTTCCATTCGCTGCAGATGATCCAATCAGATTCATCCCTTCTTCAATGATAGGTTCAGCTATCGCTTCTGGTTTAGCTATGACCTGGGGTGTTAATACTCCAGCTGCTCATGGTGGTATCCTGGTAGCTCCACTTTCAAACAATCTTCCAATGTGGCTGTTAGCACTGGCAATTGGTTCTGTAATTACTGGTGTATTATATGCTGTATTAAAGAAAGCACCATCTGAGGAAGAAACTGCTGAAGAAGAAATCGTTGATCTTGATATTAATCTTTAAGATATAAAACATAAAGAAAAGAGGACTTTAAATCATGTATGTATCAATGAAAGACATCCTTGATCATGCCAACAAACATAACTATGCAGTTATGGCCTGTAACAGCGTGAACATGGAAATGGCGAGAGCTGTAATCACTGCTGCAGCTGAAATGCACTCACCAATTATTATTAACTTAGGTGTTGGACAGATGGCAAAGCTTGCCCATCCAACCGAAATGGTTCCGCTTATTAAGGAACTGGCAGAAAGCGTTGATGTACCTGTAGCTCTAAATTTAGACCATGGTGCAAAGTATGAAGACGAAGTTAAGGCAATTAATTGGGGTTTCTCTTCAGTTATGGTTGACTGTTCTTCTCTTCCTTATGAAGACAATGTAGAAAGAGTTGCCAATATCGTAGCTCTGGCTCATGCCAAGGGAATCTGCGTTGAAGGTGAACTTGGACATGTAGGTCAGGCCAATGTTGGTGATAATGAATCTATCGACTTATACACAAACGTTGCTCAGGCACGTGACTATGTTGATAGAACCGGCATCGATGCTCTGGCAGTTGCCATCGGTACTGCGCATGGTGACTATCCAAAAGGAATGGTACCTAAGCTAGACTTCCAAAGACTTTCTGAACTCAAGGCTGAACTTAAAATGCCACTTGTACTGCACGGAGGTTCAGGTGCTGGTGAAGAAAACATCAAAAAAGCTGTTGAATGTGGTATAAACAAGATTAACGTTTGTACTGATGCTTTCCATGCAGCTGAAAACGCAATGAAAGCTAAATGGGAAGAAAACCCTAAGACAAATTATCTGGAAATCATGATGGTAGCCGAAGCCGCAATTAAGCAGTTTGTTAAGGACTACATTAAGATTATTGGTTCTGCAAACCGCTATGGCTATGGTGATTTCATCTCTGGATCTGATGAATAAAAGATAACAAAGATTAGGCTTAAGGGAGTGTGCTAAAGCATGCTCCTTTT
>JBJFHC010000065.1:0-4631 GCA_051893275.1 Erysipelotrichaceae bacterium
TAAGAAGAAGACAATAAAGGAAGCGACAAAAAGAATACTGGAAACTGTTACCAGAGCAATAGTATTGTCACTTAAAAGGATACCGATCATATTTCCGGCTGCATCACCAATTCGGCCACCCATTAAACCAAAGCCAGCCAGATATAAAACCGAAGAATCTGTAAAAAGAACTACACGGAAAACAGCCAGGAAACCGAAGAAGAAGTAGCCCAGTATCCATAAGATATTTTCCAGTCCACTTATTGCAGATAGCGCAATGGTCGCAAAAGGAAAAAACAGGGCAGAGATACAGAGTACCGAGCCAAATTTGCGGCTTTTATCGCTGATATGGCCGGCAATAATTAAGCCAAAGGCATAAAAGGCTCTAGAGAACTCCAGGCTCAGGCCATTTGATACATCATTTAACGGGAAGAAGAAGCCAATTCCTCTTGTCATGGAAATGAGTATTACAGTTAATAATGAGAGTATTAATACTTGTTTAGATATGTTTCTTTTTGAATAATTATCTGAGATAGCGGCGCACAAATCTTTTTCTGTAATAATCAGGGCAATGGTCATACAGATGGCTATTCCATAGATAATCAGGGCATATTTATAGTTGATTATATTTGAGTTATTTATCAGAGATATAAGCCAAGAGGCTATACTTGATATACCATAGCCAAGGCCAAAGACCAGTCCCTGATGTTCTGGTTTAACCTGTAAAGTAAGAAGTGTCAGATAATAGCCGGCAATAACGCCATGTAAAAGGTTCATCAGGTAGCCGGAGATGAGTATCATTACAAGATTGTCTATAAGTGATGAAAGAATAATAAATATGAAATCTAAGCCAATGAACAGGATAAAGGCTGACTTATTTAAAACTGTTTTCTGTTTACATTTTATTGCCAGGGCAAATAAAAGAATGCCCAGAGCCTGGAAAAGATAGCCGATTACTTCAGTCAGCATATCTACTTTAGATGGTTCAAGATAATCCAGAAGGTGATACATCCAGTAGAGGTAGCCGCTTGAAGTCCAGAGGAAACAAAGGGCAATTATGAGGCTACACTGCAGGTTAGTTTTTAGGGTAGCTTTGTTTTTTTCTTCCTCAGTGTTTTTCATAGTTTTAGTCTCCAGTTTTATATTTAAATCTATTTTGTAGTACTTTTCACCTTTTTTCAATCATTTATTTATAGTGCAGGTTTTCCTATCCCAAAACTATCCCTAAGTTTTAAAGACCCTACTTGAGGTTAATAGAAAGGGTTTTTCTGAAGTTTTAAAATTTTATTAGAAAAGGGGTTTTATGAAGACTATTTTGAGGGTATTTCCTTATGAGAAGCGGGGGCTGATATATGCAGTATATGACATTCTGGAAGAAACAGGGAAGGAATATAAAAGGACAAAATCGATGTGTTCTGTATTCAGTATTAAGATGGATAAGATGACTGTCTGTATAAGGAAAAGTCTTAGGGGATGTGTAATGAAGCTTTCGTTTTCTGATTCCTGTTTGGGTAATGATTTTCTTAATAGGGTTAATGAACATCTTTTAGGTGAGATGAATTAATAGATATGGAGGAAGAAAGATGAAGAAGATTTTAACTATTATTGTGACAATTGTTATGTCAGTATGTGTTTTAACGGGCTGTGGTCCATCCAGCTATATTGAATATGGTGATCCAAAGGACAGTAAGAGTGAACCGGATGAGATGGATTATAGTTTTGTGGCCAGCGAAGCAAGCGAGATTGAGTTTGAACAGTTTGATAATGGCTTAATGTCAATGATGATTCCATCGGGCTGGGAGGTTATAGTTCATCCTAATGCAGATCTGGTGCATTATACTTTTGAGGTTGTGAATCCTGACAATCGTAATTATCTGATTTATTTTGGCATGAAGGCTGAAGGTTCTCTGGCTTCGGAGAATGAAAGGGAATGGTATGCATCTTTATATCCAAGATCACCATATTCTATTTATCCGGCTGTTGACCCTCAGAATACTGAAGGGTTCTATAGAATATTCTCCCAGGCCAATATGATAGGTGGTGAGACAGTTGGTGATTTTGTGTTCCCTAGAATCAATGATTTTTATGTAATGGATTATCTTGGTACTACGGTTACTGGTGGGGATATAGTACGAGCCAGTTTTAAGAATATTGATAATGAGGAGATGGAAGGTATTTTTACTGCATCACCAAAACTGGTATCTCTTTATTATGTAAATGCGGTTAATGTTTATAATATTATTTTCTTTACAGCGCCTAAGGATGAGCTGATTAACTGGGTGGATATTCTTAATTATTGTGTAGGTACTATTACTTTCTCTGATGATTTTACAAATGCCTTCTATGGTATGCAGGATTCAATACTGCAGAGTGCGGCCGCTATTTCGCAGATTAATGCGCAGACATCGGCCATAATAACTGAGGGCTGGGCAAACCGCCAGACCAGCTATGACATTATTTCCCAGAAGCAGTCCGATGCAACACTGGGTTTTGATAGAGTTCTGGATGAGAACACAGGCGATATTTATCGTGCCTATAATGGTTTCCTGGATGAATATGGTGATGATGGATTTGTGGCCGTAAGCGATGATATGTATCTTCTGCCAGTAAGCGGCGATATCGTGAAGTAGGTGCTGATATGAAAATTAAAGCACATAGCTGTCCTTCCTGTGGTGCTCCCTTAGATGTTGAATTTGATACAACTTTTACTGAATGCCCGCATTGTGGATGTAAGATTCGTATTTCCTATGAAGGTGATAATGCTCCAAAAAATCCAGACGCAAGAAATATTGTGAGCGACAGTGGTGTTATCTTGGGCAATGCAGTCATCCCTTCAGACTATAAGATTAAGGCCAGTATTGAAACTAAATGGCAGTCCGACTTTACTCCTTTTAACAGTGTAATTCAGGTGATAAGCCCCGATAATAATGTTGTGCTGGTTTCAGCTTCAGCTGAGGTTTTTGAGGATTATCTTAATGCCTGGCAGAAAAAACTGATTATGCAGGTACCTAATTCCAATCTTTCAGCTTATAGAAATTATATAGATCCTGAAAACTATGTCAGACAGTATGCTGAAAATACTACTGGTATTAAGCTTGAACCTGTAGCCAGGGCAGTTCTTCCAAGCATTTTTGGAAACAATATTCAGGGCGAAAGGAATATGTTAATAAATTTCTTTAATAGTCATGCCATAGATATTAATGTAAGACTCGAGATTTCGGATGCAAAATGTGAAGCCTTATGTATGAAGTTTAAGGGCAATATGTCTGGTACTGATGTTGTAGTTCTTTGTGGTGCAGATTTCCAGCGCCTTGATTATTACGATGCCAACAGGACATCAAATGGTATGAATATGTTTGGAGCACTGGGCAATCTTTATGCCAATCAGAGCTCTGAAGAGCCAAAGAATGCTTTTGACTGGTTTATGAGAGGCGGTGTAATTGGCCAGATGCAGCGCAAGAAACAACGTGAAACAGAAACTGATACGCAGACTTCAGCAGGCAAGGCTGATGTAATAAGATGGGGAAGCAAAAGAAGATATCTGGTGGTTGCCCCAGCTGAAAGAGAAGAGGAAGCCGGCAATGTTTTTCTTAATTTTGTCAGAACATTTACTCAGGATGAGAATCTGACAAAACAGGAAAATACACTGATAGAACAGATGCACCAGTCTCGTGTTATGGAGGCTCAGGGTATGGCAGCTCAGGCTCAACAGATGCGTCTACAGTCCATGCAGTTTCAGATTAATGCCTCAAGGCAGATTTCCAGAGACTTAAATTCTATCTCTAATGGAATTATGGATTCCTGGAACCAGAAGAATGCAGCTGAAAGCCGTATGAGTGCAAACTATTCGGAAGCAGTTCGCGGTGTAAACAGCTATACCACCACTGATGGAAGAACGGTGGAGGCGGATGTTGTGGCTGATCATGTATATCAGGATAGATATGGTGATGCTGTAGGAGTATCAGGCAGCGCGATAGATCCAGAGCTGGCATCTAAGCTTAACTGGACTGAGCTTAACAGGAAATAGCTTATGAAGAATGTCGGCAGATATCTATTATTATGTGTATTATTGATTATTAGTGGCTGTTCATCTATGACTTCTGTATCAAAAATTGTTAAGGATTTTTCGGTTTATGAAAATAAAAGTCCTGACTGTCTTGTCTTTACCGAAACTCAAGGGGATCAGACTTTAAAAGTTGAAGTAAAGGATTCAAAGTTTATTAAGAAAACGCTGGATACAATATTAAATACCAAAATAAATAGTAAAGGTGAATATGTAGATATGTATCAGTATAAGGATATAGATTACTGTTTCTATTATGGTGATGATAGTTTTACTTTCTCTTTTGTGCCTGACAGTTATTTTTATTATGATGGTCTTTATTATGAAGTTAAGGAAAGTTCTATGTCAAAGATAAGGGAGTATCTGCATCAGTTATCTGTTAAAACTGACAGTACATTATGGTACAGCAATGAAACAGATTTTGAATACGAATTTATCGATAATGGAGATGAAGCAAGGTCTTTGATTCGAATTTCTTTAACGCTTTATAATCATACTCTGGAAGGCTATATTGAAGGTGGCTATGATGTGCTGAATGTTGATAGAGAAGCTGATAAATATATCATTGAGTATACTTATGGTGATTTTT
>JBJFHC010000066.1:0-4589 GCA_051893275.1 Erysipelotrichaceae bacterium
GAAATTGTCTAAAAACTCTTGATAGCGTTTTCAGAATCTGTTAATATTGATTTGTAAAATTTTAGTGTGTTACTGATTCGATCAGGCATCAGCGAAATTTTCTTTTTAAGAAATTTTGTTGATGCCTTTTTTGTTGAAGTGCACTAAAGAAATCAGGGGAGGAATTATGAAAGACAAGATTTTCGGAGTTTTACAGAGAGTAGGCCGAAGCTTTATGCTTCCAATCGCTATTTTGCCGGTTGCAGGTCTTTTGCTGGGTATTGGTGGTTCATTTACAAATACCACAATGCTTGAGTCTTATCACTTATTAGGTGTAATGGGTCCAGGTACTGTATGGTACACACTGTTCTATGTTATGTCTAAGGCTGGTGATATTGTATTTGGCAACCTGCCTGTTATCTTTGCGATGGGTGTTGCGATCGGTATGGCCAAGAAGGAAAAGGAAGTTGCAGCTTTAGCTGCCGTTGTTGCCTTCTTCGTAATGCATGTATCTATCTCAGCTATGATTGATATTACTGGTGCTGCAGCCACTATGCATGATGGTTCTATCGCTTCTGTATGTGGTATCCAGTCACTGCAGATGGGTGTATTTGGTGGTATTATTGTCGGTCTTGGTGTTGCAGCTTTACACAACAAGTTCTATAAGATTGAGCTTCCTCAGGTACTGTCATTCTTTGGTGGTACAAGATTTGTTCCAATCATTTCGGCTATTGTTTATCTTGGTGTTGGTATCCTGATGTTCTTTATCTGGCCAACAATTCAGAATGGTATCTATGCCGTTGGTGGTCTTGTAAGAGGTTCTGGTTATTTTGGTACATTTATTTATGGTGTAATGGAAAGAGCTTTAATTCCATTTGGTCTTCACCATGTATTCTATATTCCATTCTGGCAGACAGGTGTTGGCGGTTCAATGGTTGTAGCTGGTCAGATGGTAGAGGGTGCTCAGAATATTTTCTTTGCTCAGCTGGCTGATCCTAATACTACGGAATTCGCTGTTGAAGCTACAAGATTTATGTCTGGTAAGTTCCCATTAATGATTTTCGGTCTTCCAGGTGCAGCCCTGGCTATGTATGTTTGTGCCAAGGATTCTAAGAAGCAGGTTGCCGGCGGTCTGTTGATGTCTGCTGCCTTAACTTCAATGCTGACTGGTATTACTGAGCCAATTGAATTTACATTCTTATTTGTTGCACCACTTCTTTATGTAATCCATTGCGTATTTGCCGGTCTGGCTTATATGTTAATGCATATATTCAATGTAGGTGTTGGTATGACTTTCTCTGGCGGTTTAATTGACCTTACACTGTTTGGTATTCTGCAGGGTAATTCAAAGACACACTGGATCTGGGTTGTAGTTGTAGGTCTTGTATACTTCGTTGTTTACTTCATTGTATTCTCTACTTTAATCAAGAAGATGAACCTGAAGACTCCAGGCAGAGAAGATGATGATGAGGAAACTAAGCTTTATACAAGAAGCGATGTAAATGCCAGGAACGCTGCCGGTGCTGCAGCTGGAAATGATGCAACAAGTGCCCTGATTGCCAAGGGTCTTGGCGGTGCAGCTAACTTAAGCGATGTTGACTGTTGCGCAACCCGTTTAAGAGTTACTGTTATTGATGCATCAAAGGTTGATCAGAATGTTCTGAAGGCATCTGGTGCAGCTGGTGTTATTGTTAAGGGCAATGGTGTTCAGGTTATCTATGGTCCTAAAGTTTCGGTAATTAAGTCAAATCTTGAGGATTATCTGTCTCATCCGCATAATGAGGAAGTTGAGGTAGAGGTTCCTGTAAAGGAAGAAGTCAAGACTGAAAAGAAGGCTGAAGCTGAATTTGGCGCAATCTGTAAGGGTAAAGCCGATGTAATTACTAATACTCCTGATGAGTCATTTGCCGGCAAGATGATGGGCGATGGTATGATGTTTGTACCTGAAGAGGGTCATATTTATGCACCATGCGATGCAAATGTTGAATTTGTATTCCCAACCAAGCATGCCATCGGTTTAAAGACTAAGGATGGAGTAGAACTGTTATTACATATCGGTATTGATACTGTTAAGATGAATGGCGAAGGCTTCGATGTTAAGGTAAGCGACGGACAGAGTGTCAAGAAGGGTGATCTTCTGATGGACTTTGATCTCAAGAAGGTTGCCAGGGAAGCTAAGTCAACTGCTTCAGTTATGGTATTTACTAATTTAAGTGAAGATAATACAATTGAAGTAGTTAAACTGGGCGAAGTTAAGCCTGAAGAATTAGTCTTAAAACTAAAATAATAGGGTGATATATGTATAAAGTCAGGAAAGTTCTAGGTAATAATGCGATACTGGTTATCGATGAAAGTGAAAAACAGGAAAGTATTTTTATCGGGACTGGAGTTGGCTTTGGACGCCGGGTGAATATGCTGGTGGACATCGATGAAGCAAACACTGTTCGCTATATTCAGGAAAAGGGTGTCGATATTTCTTCCAAAGTATCGAAGAATGACTCTGTTTATCTGGAAATCGCATCAGAGATTATATCTGAGGCGGTGAAGGCATTTGATAATTTTGATAACAGCATTCTTATTACACTGGCTGATCATATTGCCTTTGCGGTTAAGAGAATGGAATCTGGTCTTGTCATAAATAATCCTTTTAAAAATGATATTCGTATTATGTTTAAGGAGGAATATGATATCGCAAAAAGAAGTGCTGATATCATTAAGGACGAGATAAATATGGAAATTAATGAAGATGAAGTCAGCTATATTACGCTTCATCTTCATTCAGCCCGCAGTGATATGAAGATTGATGAATCGCTGCTGCTGGCAACAATGATCAATGAGTCGATGAGTGAGATTGAGGAAATGCTTAATATCAAAATCAATGTTGATTCTCTGTCTTATTCAAGGCTTTTGACTCATCTCAAGTATCTTCTGCTTCGCTGCAAGATGAAGGAGAAACTGAAGATTGATATGAATGAGTTTACCAGGCTTAATTTTCCAGTATCTTATTCTTTAGCCGAGGGAATTATTTCCCGATTTGAGAAGCAGATGAACCTTGTCATCGACGGAAGTGAAATCGGTTATCTGGCCATACATATTGAAAGAATCTGTACAGACTAGGGATTTTAAATCCCTGGTCTTTTTTTATATAATGCAAAAGATGGAAGTGATGTTTTTCGATATAGCTGCCATAGTTATTATTTCTTTTCTGATTGTAGCTTTGTATTTGCGGAAAATGACTTATGGAAGAAACAATAAGCTTTTTATTTGTCTGTTATTTTGTGTATTAATATCGGCAGTAACAGATTTTGTTTCGCTGTATGTTTCTAAATGTATTAATCTTGATTCCAGAACGATAATTATTTCGGCTTTAGCTGATTATCTTTATTTTATTTTCAGGAATCTGACACCGCTGATGTACCTGCTCTATATAGTTTCGGTTACGGATACCTGGCATATTCTTAAGAGTAAAAAATGGCTGAAAGTTGTTTTCTTTGTGCCAACGCTTATATCGATACTACTGATAGTTACTAATCCTTTCAGCCATCAGCTGTTTTACTATGATACGCGTTTTGTCTATCATCGTGGTGTACTTATAAATATTCTGTATTATATTTCCGGTATTTATGCCTTATATGGAATTGTTTATCTGCTGGTATTCAGGAAAACGCTAAGTGCTGACCGTCTTTTTGTGCTGAGCAGTATCTATCCATTTAATCTGTTTGCGCTTATTGTGCAGTATTTTTATCCTCAGTATCTGATAGAGATGTTTATGACTTCACTTACACTTTTACTGGCAGTGCTTGTTTTACAGCGTCCAGAGGAGATGATGAATCCGGATCTGCTGGTTGGTAATTATATTGGTTTTGAAAGAGATACGCTCAGAGCTTTTGAACTGAAAAAGCATCTTAAGATTGTGTTTGTAAAGATAGTTAACTATAAATCGCTTTCTTCTTTTCTGGAATATAATACTCTTAAAAATCTGCTTAAGTCTTTTGCGGATGGTCTCAAACAGATTAAGTCGAATGATCTGAGTATTTATTATCTTGACAATGGTCTTTTTTCTTTGATTTGTGATGAAGATGAACTTGTGATAGCTTCCAGAGTTTCAGAGCTGGTTAAAGAGAAGTTTTATATTAAGCAGTACGAGCTTAGTTTAAACAGCTGTATCTGTGTAGTGAGATGTCCTGAAGATATTGATAATGTCCAGGTACTTTGGAATTTTGCGAATTATTATCATACATATCTGCCTGATAACGGGGAGATTAATGAGCTTTCTATGGAAAAGAATGACCGTAATTTCATGCTTAGAAATGATATAGACAAAATTCTTCAGGATGCAGTAGTGCATCGTAAGTTCAGGATGTATTATCAGCCGATTTATTCGCTGAAAGATAAAAAATTTATTTCCTGTGAGGCTCTGATACGTCTAAATGATGAGAAATATGGTTTTATTTCACCTGAGTTTATGATCAGGAACGCAGAAAGAAACGGACTGATTGTAAATATTGGGGATATTGTGCTTGATGAGGTCTCTGCCTTTTTGAAAAGATATAAGTCGCTGGGCCTGAATCTTGATTTTGTGGAGATTAATCTGTCGGTTGCTCAGATTA
>JBJFHC010000067.1:0-4550 GCA_051893275.1 Erysipelotrichaceae bacterium
ACAGATCATCTTTCAGCAGTGACCCACCAGAGTTTAACACACCATTCCCATTTATATACTCATAGATATGGTACAGTTCATGTGCCATGGCAAAATACTGTTTATTCAGCGAAAGAGATGAATTAATCAGCATGAAAATCTGTCCCTTCCTTATACAGGTACAGGCGCAGAATTCCTGATCTTTTACCGGAAGATAAAAAATTGACAGTACTCTGTCGTTCCTGTGAACATAGTTTTTGGCAATGGGGAAAATATCATTCTGTATGATATTATTTCCAGTGTAAACAGATCTGAACTCATTAACTATTTTTTTAATTTCATTAAAACCATGTTCATCCGTCCTGTAAAGACTATTTCCAATAATATCCTTCACTATAAACTGCTCCTTCTATTCATTGATTCTGTGCCACTTTCATAAATATTTGAGTGAAACAAATATAGATTAATAAGTTTATCAAAAAATACCAGAGCCTTTTTACCTTCATCATTTTCAGTCTGACCCATAAACGCATATATAGGATTATTGTCAAAGCCTATATCAGGAACTTCAACCAGTTTTTCCATAGACACATTTAAATATTCGGCTATTTGTTTCAGCTCTGTTGCGTTTATCATTCTTGCACCAGACAGCATATTGCTGACAACCTGTTTTGAGTAGCCTAAAACCTGGACCAGATCACTTTGCTTTTTACCTCTTCTTTTTAGTTCTTTTAATATATTTTTTGCAATAAGCGTATCCATATCTAGCATGATAATACCTCCATCATTACCATAATTATATTAATCAAGCCTAATATTAGTCAATTATTTATTGACTTTATATATTTTTTATAATATTTAGTAAATTATTTATTGGAAATATTTTTAACAAGCTCTCTTACCTTGCCTCTTGTAACGGACAGAACACTAAACAATGACGCTGCAGCAATCACCATAACAGATATAGAAAAAACTCTTATATAATCTGGCAGCATAATATTTGACGAACTATCAGTTGTAGTCTGATTATAATTATCAGTTCCGGTAATAAGTGAGAGTTCCATTTGTCTGACGCTGTTGATTTGATTCATATTTGAAACTATCAGTTTTGAAACCAGCATAGATAAAGGAATGCTTATCACAAAAGCCAGTATAAGTATTAACATATTCTCAATAATAAACATCATACTTATTTCTTTTCTTTTCATGCCAAGGCACATCAGTATCCCGTATTCGCTTCTTCTTTGACTGACTGTGTGAAATATCGCATAAGAAATCATTATTACAAGAACCATAACAGTCAGAATCATAATAATCCTGTAAAGCTCAATGGTGTTTTTAACTGGCTGTTCCAGTTTTGCGATCAGGCTGTCATCTACTTCGACAGTATAATTATTATCCTTATCTGATTCAGTTAAATTATTGAAACTGTTTAATATATAGTTTCTGTTTTCACTTCCCCTGACGGTAAAAGCCATATCACTAATTGATAATTCATAATAAAGATTATCCAGTATATACTGCCTGTCACCTATAATCAGTGTATTGAATGCGGGATAGATGCTGTAGTTTTCCGTAAATGAATCGCTTTCTATTTTCCGAAAAACACCACATACCTCCATTTCAAAGCTTTCCTCATCCCTTTCAAAGACAAGGATATCACCGATATTAACACTTCTTAAATAGTCATCCATCTCTATCTTAAGATCTGAGGAAACCATTATTTCGTTAGAGCCAGGCGCCGGTGTCTTTCCTTCGATACAGTAGTGTTCATTATCAAATTCCAGCTCATAGGAAACTATATTAATACTCTCATATCCCAGCATCACTGATCCTACAGTACTTCTGATATTCATTCCTCCCTTACACTCAACTGTTTCCAGTATGTCATCACAGGTTTTCACAAACTGTGAACTGTACGAATTATTAACATCATTTTTAAGGTATATATCTACATTTACATTTTCATTAATACTGTTCACCGTTTCATATGACGAATTAAAGAAAGAAATAAAAACAAATACCGCAACTATCGAAACAGTATAAATAATAAATAGAGTAATGGTATCCTTTCGATGACCAGCAAGTGATTTAATGGCATTCATAATTAACAAGTTTCCTTACATTCTGATCCATATATAGAACCTTGTCGCTCATCAAAGCCAGCTTTTCATTATGAGTAACCATGATTACTGTTTTGCCATATTCCTCTACCAGCTTTTTAAACAGAGTAAATATCTCCATTGAAGTATTATGATCCAGATTTCCAGTTGGCTCATCTGCCAGGATTATCTTAGAATTTACCGCCACTGTACGGGCTATAGCTGTTCTTTGCTGCTCGCCACCTGATAGTCTGGTTACCTTTTTAAAGGCCATATCTTCATCGATTCCCAGCGTTTTCAGAAAGCCAAGAACTTCCTCTCTGTGCACTTTTCTGTTCGCTATTTTCATAGCTGTCACAATATTGTCATAAACACTTAGATACTTGATCAGATTGTAATCCTGAAAAACAACAGATACATATTTTTTTCTATATTCGCTGTAGCCAATATCTTTAATATCATAGCCCTTATATAAAATCTTTCCTGAATCCGGATATTCCAGTCCTGATAAAAGTGACAGAAATGTTGTCTTGCCAGATCCGGAATCTCCAAGTATTGAGTAAAACTTCCCTTCTTCAAAACCAAGAGATACATCATCCAGTATCATCCTGTTTCTTCCAGAATTATCGGTATAAGAAAAACTCAGATTTTTTACTTCCAGTATATTATTCATTATTAAGAATCTCCTTTACAGAAAACTTATTAATACTTATGAAAGAAATTAATGCCGATACAGTAAATACCCCAATAATGATTGCTCCAAGCAAAAGATAATCCATTGTCATTAACTTAAAATCTATACTAAAAACAGCACTCATCCTGCTAACCAGAACATTGCTTAAAGGCAAAGAAACAACAAAGGATAACAGACAGATAAACAAATACTCCAGATAAAACTGAACCGAAATAGTTCTTCTGTTTAAACCAAGAGACATCAATACCCCTATTTCCCGTTTTCTGTTTTCAATATCCTGTTTAAAGATAAAAAACATAATCGCAATATTAACAATCAGGCTTACATAGAAAAGACTCTTTAGATTGGCTACAATACTTTTTATCTCACCATATGTCACAGCATAGTCCATGACATCGCTGCTGAAACTGTGGTTCTTATTAAAAGTGTTGAATTCATTAATCATATCATTGAGTCTGAATATATCTTCCAGATTATTAAGTGTCATATAGACCGGATAAAAAGTAATCGAATCATAATAGCCAAAACGACACAGATTATCTTTTACAAGAGGATAAATATCATCAGTTATAATCTTAAACAACGCTTCTGGAATAATAAGTGTCTTGTGAATATTGTACCAACGCATTTTAAAAAATGCGAACGCGACAGATAATTTTTTTGCTATGAGGATCTTTTAGGTTTTCTTTGTTATATACTTTGATTAAACCTCAGGAGGAAATAAATAATATGACAAAAGAAGAAGGTTTAGAAAAGCTGAAGCTGATGCTTGAAATCAGAGGTCTGGCTGTACAGACCAGGAATAACTACAAATCTGCAGTTGTTCACTTTATTGACTTTACAGGCAAGGAAGATCTGAATGATATCACTTTGTCTGACTGTCAGAACTACATAGCTCATATGATTAAGAAAGGCTATAAGCCAAGAACTATCAACACTAATCTATGTGCTGTAAGATATTTCACCGAAACTGTACTCAATACCATCTATTCAAGAAGACAGTTTCCCAACATCATATATGGAGATGACCAGGTAGAATATGAAATTACTGTTGAAGATGTAAGAAAGCTTCTTGATACAGATGATATTAGAATGAAACTAATTGTAATGCTTGGTGCAGATACCGGCTTAAGAATTCAGGAAGTACCGAATCTTAAGATTGGTGATGTTGATGTTCAAAGTATGACTATCCTTATAAGAGACTCCAAAAGGCACAGGACAAGAAGAGTAAAGCTTTCAGAAAGACTTCTTGAAATGTTCAGGGAATACTGGAAAGTATATGGCACTGAGGAATGGTCAAAAGATGACTATATATTTAAAAGTTCTCTTACTGGATACGATCATGTCTGCACCGGTACTGTATCAGCCTGGTTTAGAGAATACGTAAATAAAAAAGGCTTCCAGAATAAGAAAATTACCTATCACTCCCTCCGTCATTTCTTTGCCACAAGTATGATTGAAAATGGTTGCGATATATTCCTATTAAAGAAGCTTCTGGGGCATGCAAGTTTTGCATCAACCTCCAGATATCTACACTATACTACAAAAGATGTCGAAAGTGCTCTAAGCCTGTCAGAAAAATTGAAGTTTTAATCATGAAAGCTACAGTGCAGAGTATCTTTTCCCATATGGTTGATAAATATGGTGAAGGATATATAGATAAGGTCTGCGACAATAAAAAGAGAACTAAGGCTTTTAAGGATATACTTGTATGCAGAACCAAAGAGAACGGTTTTCATAGTGACAGTTGTGATATATGTGGCAATACCACCATT
>JBJFHC010000068.1:0-6691 GCA_051893275.1 Erysipelotrichaceae bacterium
TTTCTGGCTTTATTATAGAAAATCTCAAATCTGTCTCTTAAATCCTGAGGCTCTATTACTATGGCATCTTCGCCAAACCTTTCAAAATACTGCATTGCCTGCAGGTATGAACAGTCAAAGACATAGATATCATCATCTTCTATGTCTATGTATGAAGGGCGATGAAGATATATCCTGGTATACTTCAGTTTGCCATCATCAGTCAGTTTTATTTTAATATGATTATTTTCTTCTTTTGTATAGGTAAACTGTGGACCATTCTTAATCATTTTCTGAAAGCTGTCTAAGGAAAGTGATGAAAAAGAAGCTGATTCATTAAGAATGGTAAGATTCTTTATTCGCGACATTCTGAAAGATAGAGGAACACCATCTTTATCAGCCAGAAGATAATTGAACAGTTCTTCCCTGGAGTTTTCTATAGTAAAAGGAGAAACTGTATGTCTTGTTTCTTTGTCATATCTTTTAATGACAAAATATATTTTCTTATTGTTTAAAATGGCTTTATCAATCAGATTATAAATATCCCTGAAGATAATTCTTTCTCTTTTGTCCTGAGGCATATGAACATAGGAAGAAATAAGACTTCTAAGATACCTCGAAAGAGTTGTGCCATTAAGAAGATTGTCGCTTATATAGTCAAAGACAAAGGATGTATCTTTGGTTGGTTTCATGGATATAGTTACATCGTTTCTTTTGTGATGCAGCTCAAGATGGTTTGAATCTATAGAATAAAGGATACTTAAAGCAGTATCTTCAATACTGTTTTCATCAATATCAGTATCATATAACTTCTCTTTTATTGCTTCAAGAACTGTTTCATTGTTTCTGGAGTATATTTCATGGTAATTGGCAATAAGACTGTTCAGGAACTCATTTCTGTTTAGTGTTCCATCTTTTTTAAAGAACTCAAAAAGTTCCATATCTTTTAATATGGTCTGATAGATATCATTTGGAAGATATATTTTTATTTTTTCCTGCATAAAGTTCCTCTTTGGTGGTCGGTAAATACAGATATATTATATAAATAAACGATAAATAAGGTATATATGGTGGTCTTAATATAATTAATTCTGAGCATTTTATTAATCATATATATCAGTTATTATAATTGTGTAAACAGTTCTTTGAAAATTTAAGCCAGCGACACATCCTGGTGCAGACTTAACGTCATAAGGCCAGGGCAGTGTCCATCAAAGCGGTAGGAGTCTTAGAAGGATACTTCAAAAGACTTTAATGGTTGTTGTGGTGACATAACGATAAGTCAGGCAAAGTACCTGACCCGTATGGATACTGGCGCATTAATATTCGTTGTCAAAGCTATGATTCTTATCGCTTCCGCAATGTAAAGTCAGGTGAAAGCCTGGCCTCTCCATTATGACCCTGAAGGGTGGTACTTCAGGGAAACAGGTGGAAATCCCAAAACAAGGAAGTTCGCAGTGAAGTCAGTGAAAACTGATGTATAAGATAAGTTTGCAGTACAAGTAGCCTGATTTGCTGCGGCAAATTGCGAAATAGTCCAGGAGGAGAACACTTAAAATGTTTAATTTTTCTGAACGGCAGGTGAAAGCTGCAGGTAACCATTCCTGTTATGGGCTTGATGTTTATCATCAGGGCAGGAAGCTGCAGGGTCGCTCCCTGTGGCTCAGGCCTGTCTTCCATATGAGCGAACATGACAAAAGGATATGCAGTCTATGTAGAGCGAAGGCTCGTGTCACTGGTTTAAATTTTCAAATATAACTATTTACAGATAGTAATCAAGATTCCACAGAAGATATAGTGGAATAGAGATAGTTTTCGTATCAGCTGTATTATGTGAACCAATATTCTTTAAAGAAGCTTTAAAACCAGTTTCTGGTGAATATTTCCTGCAGAAAAGCGCAAAGCTTTTGGCTCTGGTGTTGGCTGCGGCTTTTACTTCAAGAGGCACAACGGAATTGTTGTGTTCAAATATAAAGTCAAGTTCTGCGGTATTGTCTGTTTTCCAGTAGTATGGTTTTTTATTCTGGTTCAGAAGTTCGTTCATAACATAGTTTTCGGTTACGGCACCAATCGCGGAGTTTTCGGAATTATCATTCAGATAATCATTAAGGCTTAAACCCATTCTTCTGCTTAACAGACCAATATCGGACATATATACTTTGAAATATGTGGCATCCGCATTAAAGGAAAGTGGAAGTCTGACATTTGTAACAAGTTCAAGTATATGTGCCAGACCTGAGTTTTTGAGCCACTGTAAAGCTGATTCAAGTTCATGTGCTCTTTTTCCCTCTTTCACATGGGAAAACATAAATTTATTATTGTCTTTTGCCAGCTGTTTTGGAATAGACTCCCAGATCATCCTTATTTTTTCTATATCTTTAGATGGAACATGTTTTGAAAAATCGTCGCCATAGTCCATCAGTATTTCGTCCTGTATATCTGCTACGTTTTCAAAGTTTTTCGTTTTAGAAAACTCTGCAACCGCATCAGGCATTCCGCCTACTGTATAATAAGTAAACAAAAGTTCCCTCATTGGTTTTGAATAAATATCAGGGATAGGGCGGCTGACATCCCATTCTGAAAATAAATCTATATACTTTCCCTCATCCATAGCCATAAGGAATTCCCTGAAATTCATTGGAAACATTTCCATACGGTTTACTTTTCCAACTGGAAATGAGATGTTTTCTCTTTTAAGCGCTACACCTAAAAGCGAACCAGCACAGACAACATGCAGCCCTGGCATATCTTCCTGAAAATATTTTAAAGAAGTTATTGCCCTGGGACATTCCTGAATTTCATCAAGAATCAATAGTGTTTTGCCTGGCACTATGCTGGTTTTTCTATTTAGCTCCAGTTCATGAACTATTCTTTTAATATCATAATCATAATCAAAAATAGCCGAATATTTACTGTTTGCCTCAAAGTTAATATAACAGGTATTTTCAAACTGTTCCCTCCCGAGTTTTTTGAGTTCGTAGGTTTTGCCCGACTGCCTTACACCCAGCAGCATCAGCGGTTTTCTTCTCACGCTGTTTTTCCACTCAACAAGTTTCTGGCTAATTTCTCTATACATTTATTTTCTCCTGTAAGACTATTCATATGAAATATGTAAATATTTTAACATTATTCATATGAAAAATGTAAAAAATATTACAAAAAACATAGGAATATTGTTCAGACTGTTTTATCTTTGTTGATGTGAGTGTTGATAAGCTTGTTCATTGTCTCATCGTAATGACGGGAAATATAGACAGTATAGATAATATCAATAATATTTAACATGGCGATTCTTGAGGTCATGGCACCTTTTCGAAATATTGGTTCGGTTGAGGCGACATAAAGGGGGATATCCGCCATTTTTGATAGTTCGGTTGGTGTAAATCTGGTAATGGAGACAATGGTAGTTCCATTTTCTTTCAGATGTTCCATACACTTAATCATTTCTTTGGTGTTTCCGGAATAAGAAAAGACAAAGGCCAGATCGTCTTTAGTTGAGTTCATTGATGCCAGCAGCATTGAATGGTAGTCTTCATTGGATATGGTTGGTTTATTTAATCTGAGAAGTTTTAGATATAAATCTCTTGAAACATAATAGGAAGCACCAATGCCAAAAAGCAGGACATTTCTGGCTTTATATAGTCTGTCAGCTACCTCGATAATTGAGGCATCATCTAAAAGCCTGATGGAGTCCTGAATAATATTTATGGAGTTAATCTGTATTTTCTGGATGATGGAGTTTACATCTTCATTTTCTTTGAAGCTGAATTCAGTTCCATTTTCATTTCCATCTTTTACGATGGCCAGATCAACCATCAGTTCTTTCTGGAAATCGTTATAGCCTTCAAAACCCAGTTTGCGGCAAAGCCTTACGATGGTTGAAGGCGAGGCAAATGTTTTTTCAGCCAGTTCTCTGACTGTGAGTTTTGAGGCCAGCGAGGAGTTTTCTTCGATATACTCTGCAATGGCTGTTTCAGTTGGTGTGAGGGTTTCTTTGTATTCTCTGAGTCTTAATAGTACATTTTTCATTGTTTTATACCAAAATGTTAGCGTTTACAGAAACATTGTATCATAAATTCTTAAATATCTTGAAATATGGTTCGATAGTTTTAGAATTAGAGATGTAAGTTGTTAAGAGCTCTAACAATATTTATAAGAGGTATGTTTATGTTGAATTTAAAAGGTTTTACTACCGAATCAAGAAATCCGGACACCATGAATCTCGATGAAATGTCGGCACTTGAAATAGTGCAGGCAATGAACAAAGAAGACAAAAAGGTGCCAGAGGCAATTGAGGAAATTCTTCCTGAAATTGCCAGAGTTGTTGACAAGGTGGTTGATACATTCGACAAAGGAGGTCGACTTGTCTATGTAGGCGCTGGAACAAGCGGAAGACTGGGTGTACTTGATGCCAGTGAATGTCCACCAACCTATGGTGTTAAGCCGGAAATGGTTGTGGGATTAATTGCCGGTGGCGATACAGCTTTAAGAAATCCGGTAGAAGGCGCTGAAGATTCAAGAGAACTGGGAAAACAGGATCTTGAAAAAATCGGTTTCTGCGATAAGGATGTGCTGGTAGGCATTGCGGCAAGTGGAAGAACACCATATGTTCTGGGCGCAATTGATTACGCTAAGTCATTGGGTGCCTTTACTGCGGCTATTGCCTGCAACAAGAATTCGGCAATCGGCAATGAGGCAGATGTGGCACTTGAAGTAATTGTGGGCCCAGAAGTACTGACCGGTTCTTCAAGACTTAAGGCTGGTACTGCCCAGAAACTGATTCTGAATATGATTACTACCGCTTCAATGGTAAGAATCGGCAAGGCTTATCAGAATCTGATGATTGATGTGCAGCAGTCCAACGAAAAGCTCCAGCGCAGAGCTGAGAACATCGTAATGGAATCTACCGGTGTGCAAAGAGAAGAAGCCAGAGCGTATCTGGACAAAGCTGATAATTCCTGCAAACTGGCCGTGACAATGATCCTAACCGGCAAGGATGCAGATGTATGCAAGAGCCTTCTGGAAAAGGCTAAGGGCCATGTAAGAATGGCTGTTAAAACAAACTAAAAGGGGTACTAATAATATGACTAATGAAAAATTGGTTGAACTGATTCTGGAAAAGGTGGGTGGAAGAGCCAATGTAACAGCTGCCACCAACTGTATGACAAGACTTAGAATTGATGTTAAAGATGATTCAAAGATTGATGAAGAAGCTCTGAAAGCTATTGAAGGTGTTATGGGCATTGTCCATGACAAAGTAAACTATGTTGAAGTAGTAGTAGGTCCTGGTAAGAGCCGTAAGCTGGCTGATATCTGCCTGGATATGGGTATTCCAGCTGCCAAGTTAGGTACTGACAATGACTGGAAAGCTAATAAAGCTGCCGTAAAGGCTGGCCAGAAACAGGGCAAAGTTAAGTCAATGTTAAAGACATTCGGCGAAATCTTTGTACCATTAATTCCTGGTGTTATCGCCGCCGGTATCTGTGCTGGTGTTTCAACATTTATTCAGCAGCTGGTTCCAGGCTGGGCTGATTCAAAAGTCTGGACAGTCGTAATCAATCTGCTGGGTTTGATCAATACTTCATTCCTGACTTATCTGACTGCCTGGGCAGGATATAGAGCTGCCGAGAAGTTTGGCGGCACTCCAATCCTTGGTGGTATGCTGGGCATGATTACTGGTCTGGCTCAGATCAATACTATTTCCGCTGCCGTTGGTCTATATAACGATGCTTCACCACTTGATGCCATCTTAAGAGCCGGCAGAGGTGGTGTGCTGGCTGCCGTAATTGGTGTTTGGGTACTGGTAAAAGTAGAAAAGGCTATCAGATCTAAGATGCCAGATTCCCTGGATATCGTGTTTACACCACTGTTATCACTGATTATTACTTTAATTCCTTATATCTTTGTCGTAATGCCATTAACTGGTTTAATCTCAACTGGCTTATGTAAGATTGTTGAATTCTTCTGCATGTCACCTAACGCAGTTGTAAGAATTCTGGCTGGCTTCATTTCTTCAGCTCTGTTCCTTCCAATGGTTGCGATGGGTATGCATCATGGTCTAGTTGCCTTATATACTGTTCAGTTAAACACCTTAGGCTATGTTACACTTTATCCTGCTCTGGCTATGGCTGGTGCCGGTCAGGTTGGTGCCGCAATTGCCATCTATCTGAAATGTAAGAAAGTAAACAACAACCGTCTGAAATCAGTTATCACAGGTGCACTTCCTGCCGGTATCCTTGGTGTAGGTGAACCATTAATCTATGGTGTAACTCTGCCAATGGGCAAGCCATTCATTACTGCCGGTCTTGGTGCTGGCTTTGGTGGAGCCTTTGTAATGGCTATGCAGGTTGCCGCTACTACCTGGGGTCCTTCAGGATTGCTGGCAGTGTTTGTAATGACTGCCGGTCCTCAGGGTGCTACTAAGGCTGTATTATTCTATGTAGTGGGTCTGGTAATTTCCTATATCATGGGCTTCATCATCACTTATTTCTTCGTGAAGGATGAAGAAGTAGCTCAGGCATAATATCATAAGATATGTGAGGATAATCCTCACATATCTTTCTATAAAAGGAGTTTTAAAATGTTGGGACAGTCAATATATGTATCAAGATTCAACGAATCATTTATTCCTGCTGAAGGAGTAGATTTCTATTTTACTTCTATGCATATAGCTGAGGAATTTAATGATGAATTTAAAGAAAAAGCCTTAAAA
>JBJFHC010000068.1:6791-18916 GCA_051893275.1 Erysipelotrichaceae bacterium
ATTCATAACTTCTATCCCCGTCCGGAAACTGGGCTGGATGAGGATTTCTTTAATACAAGAAATAATCAGCTTAGGGATATGGGCATTGAATTAATGGCCTTTATCCAGGGAGAAGACTTAAGAGGGCCACTCTTTGAAGGATTGCCTACTCTGGAGTCACAAAGAAATATGAAACCATATGTGGCCTATATGGAAATGAAGTATCTCTATAATTTAGACAATATTCTGGTTGGAGATCTTGGTATCAGCGCTAATCAGATAAAACTCATCAGTACAGCGGAAAAGGAAAATATCATTCTTCTTCCCTGTACAATAGATGAAAAGTACAGTGAATATCTAAATAGAGATTTAACTGTCCGTGATGATTCCCCAAATAATCTCTTCAGGATAAAGGAATCTAGAATGTATGCATCATTTAACAGAGAAATAGAACCTGAAAATACTATCGAAAGAATAAAGGGCTCAATTACTATCGATAATAAAAAATATCTCCGTTATTCAGGAGAGGTACAGATATGTAAAAAAGATTATCCGCTCTGTGACAGGGTCAATGTCATTGGACATATAAATGATGAATATCTTTCGCTGTTAAACATCATAAACAGAGGAAGCAGGATCAGACTTGTTGATTCAAATCAGTCTGAATCAGATTAAACTGAATTAAGCAGGCGAAAGCCTGCTTAATCATTTTTATCAAGTTTATATAAATCATCCAGTGTAAATGTCTTGATATTCTGATTATTATACCAGCTGGTATATCCATTTAAAGAGAAAAGAAGATAATCAATTACTTTAACTTTTTCTTCTATCTTTCTGCCTCTTCTTACAAGCGTATCATAAACATCTTTGCCTACAGCTTCATTCTTAAACTTGCATTCACCAATCACAGCTGTATTATCTACAGAAGAAAAGCCTACAATATCAATATCAGACTGTACAGCTTTTGATTCTATTAATTCAAAGCCCCACCAGCTTCCTGTTCTGGTTATGAAATTGCCGAATCTTCCCTGAATACCTTCTAAGAGAACATAATAGCGGCACATTTTTTCAAAGATATCACCCATATATGAATGGAGTTTTGACTTAACAGCCAGTTCATAATACCTTTTTCCCTGTCCCGCTTCGATAACACCGAGAGCTTTCTGCACAAATTCAAACCAGAATTTGAACATTGTATCTTTGAGAACATACTGAGTTTTCTTACGATTGTTTTCTTCAAAAATGCACTGTTTCTTTTCTACAATCCCAGTTTCGATAAGTTTTTCCAGAGTGTAGAGAACGGTAGTCTGATTCTGTCTGATTTTATCAGATATATTTTTTATAGTGTTTTCGCCATTTGCGATCTGTTCAATTACGTTGTTGGCTATGATAACATCACTGAATTCCTGAGCCAGATAGTTTCTGGTTTCTTCATAAAGATAGCCTCCAGATTTAAAAAAGAGATTTACTATATTTTCATCGAGTGTCAAATCAGGGTTTATCAAAGATAGATATTTTGGAACCCCTGAAGTAATGGCATAAGTAATAGCTTTATCTTCATTAGAATAGTCTGGCACAAATTCTGCACTTTCAATATAATCAAGAGACTCGAGCTTAATCTGAGCTGTTCTTCTTCCAAAAAGTGGACTTTTCTCACTCAATACCTTGTTTTCCATAAAACTTAAAGCTGATCCACACAGTATCAGCATAATATTTCTATTAAGCCATCTGGTGTCAATCTGTTTCTGCAGTATAGAAAGAATGGACTCATCATCCTTTGCCCAGTAAGGAAGTTCATCAATGACAAGGATCAGCTTTTCATCCCCGGCATATTTATCAAGAACATCAAGTACAGTATCCAGATGATCAAAGGATGCATCTAACAGTTCGGGCTGTATAAGGGACATTACCTGTCTTGTGAAGAGCTCAAGGTTTCTTCTTTTTCCTACGGTCGAGGCAGTGTAGAAAATATTTCTTTTTTCTTCAACAAATTTACTTAACAAAAACGATTTTCCTATACGTCTTCTTCCGTACACTACAGCCATTGAAAAACCAGGTTTTGCATATAATTCTTCTAATAAATTGAGTTCTCTTTTTCTTCCAACAAACATAATATAACCTTTAATTCAAATCAATTTGATTCAAATTGATTTGAATTAATTATACTACTTTTTTGTAACGATTAATGAATGGTTTTAAAATCCCGTGACGTAATCACGGGTTTAAAGAAAAGTTTTATTAATTATCAAACCTTCTTTCTGTTTCCAATGAAAGAAATAATGGCCAGTATGGCATTAACCAGACACCAGAAAGACCAGACATTCAGATCCTTAAAGGAACCGGCACTGGTAAAACCGATTAAAGCTGCCAGCAGAAACAGGACAATAAGCGCAATATTGCCGCCATTTTTTACTGATTTTCTGGTAGTGATAGATACCACACCTCCCGCCAGCATCAAAAACGCAACCAGCAGTCCCGCAAAGCCGGATGTCTCGCCATTGGCTTCCATGGTATTAACTACACCTGCTGCACAGGACTGAAAGGCGACAAGGGCAAACAGTACGCAGCATATTATTCCCGATACAAGTTTCCAGGTCTTCATTTTAGAATTCCACCCTTACCATTTCTGTATCGTAATAGGTATCAAATGTATCATAGTCATAGATGTGGAAGCTCAGCTCTATTTCGTTTATTTCTTCAATAGAGTTTTCTTCCAGATCTGTACTCATGAAGGTCAAAGAGCTAACGGCTTTATTGTTTCTGGAGATATCTGTAGACATTATTGAATCAATCATAAAGCCGTTAACTGATTCATCCCTGGCCTGTACTGTTATGTTTCTGTCGGTATTGTTTTCGATGTAGAGAATTAATGATGGACCGAATATTGAATCATCTGTATTCAATCCTCTGGCTACAATCTTTATTCCATTTGCGTCAATCAGGACATCACCTGTATCATCATATGGC
The DNA here is from genome assembly GCA_051893275.1 of Erysipelotrichaceae bacterium. Taxonomy (GTDB): domain Bacteria; phylum Bacillota_I; class Bacilli_A; order Erysipelotrichales; family Erysipelotrichaceae; genus Colivicinus. The sequence goes on from JBJFHC010000068.1 coordinate 9,738, forward strand.
TGTATATAATCTGAAGCTGAAGTACTTACAGTAATAAGTTCAGAGTCAATAATGCCATCCCATGAGTCGGTATCAAAAATATGGAAACTGAACTGCATATTTGAAATAGTATCAATACCGGCATTTTTTAAATCGGTATTTGAAAATGTAATACTGGTATTGGCTTTCTTTGAGGCAGCTACATCTTCAGATATTAATGAGTCGCTCATAAAGCCATTAACTGAAGCAAGTCTTGTCTGAACAGTAATATTCTGAGCAGAATCATTTTCAATTAATAGTTTAAGCTCTGGTCCCATCCAGCCTGCTGTATCTAAACCAGTAACTTTAATCTTAATGTTGTTTTCCTCAAAGATTACTTCTTCAGCAACCGTTACTTCTTCTTTCTGTGGTTCCTTTACTTCCGAAGTCCCGTTTTCTTTTGTGGTATCTGTATCTGAAGTGTCAGATCCAGAACCCATTGCCATTACTAAAAATAACAGAAGGCAGACAATAAGTGTAATTTTCTTTTTCATAACGTACCCCTTTTCTTTAAATAATCTATAACCAGGATACTCAGACAGATACTCTGTACCATGGCGATAATATCGACAATATCGAAGGTACCGCTTATTAAAGGTGTAAGCTGTAAAACCTCAATCAATATTGAAAATACAGCTGATACAGCAAAGGTCTTCATCCGGTTATTAATAATGTAGAATATGGAAAACGTCAGGGCATAGGCCCAGCACATATCCATGAAGTAGTTTCTGACCAGGGTAAATAAGGGATTTGAGGGTATAGAAAAAACTATATTTTTGACAAATATTACTTCTGGACAGAATAGATAATATATAAGTGAAGCTGAAGCTAAGGGAATAAATATATTAAGAAGAAGAATTCTTCTTCGGTTCATATTCCTGAACCCCGCTGGTTCTAAGTGGTTCCAGGCCATTGTTCTTTAATGTCTCATTAACATCAATAATGCTGCCTGGTCTTTCCTTAAATATCAGCATGAGCAGGGCATCCCTTTTAACCCTGGAGTAAAGTTCCATCATCCCATATTTCTTTAAGGCAGCCTGTGTTTCTTCAAGTGTGAGATTACCCGCATAACACAGACGAAGTATTATATCTCTCTGTCTGGTTGTTTTTTCTCCTGACAGCAGTTTGTAGCCATATCTTTCTGGGATGTCGGCTTTTAGAAAGACAGTCTGCTGAGTGAGATTTTTTTCATTGAGGAGTTTTCGAAAATAGATATAGAATCCTTCTTTTTCTTCAATCAGAGACTGTTTATTATCTATTTCATATTGACTGAAATTGGAGATATGGGTTTTATTTAGTATTTCATTTAACTCCTGAGTGCTTTTTTCTTTCATATTTACCTCGTGTTATAATTTTTTCGATGTATAAAGTAATTGCGGATTTAAACAGGGAACATGGCGTATTTCTTGTACAGGATACAAATGATTTATGTATCTATGTCAAGAAAATACTTGATATCTATAATCTCGATGTCTATAGGTTTCTATATACAGATCATATAGAAGGCACTCCCCGAATTAAGGAGTTAATAAGCGAAGAAGACCATCTTACAGTCATCGAGGAATATATCAGTGGTGTTTCTTTAAGAGACAGAATAGATAAGCAGGAATTGACTCTTGATGATATATTGAGCTATGTGAATGATATCTGTTCGATTCTTAATTCACTTCACAGTTCTACAAAACCAGTAATCCATCGAGACATCAAACCAGGCAACATCATTATTACTTCCTATAATAAGGCTGTTCTATTGGATTTTAATGCCGCCAAATTCTACAGTGAAGAAAGTCAAGACACAATACTGCTAGGTACAAAGGGCTATGCCGCACCTGAACAGTATGGTTTTGGTTCAAGCAGCGTGCAGAGCGATATTTATGCCCTGGGCATCATGTTTAAGGAGATGCTGGATTCCATAAACTGTGAAGATACAAGGCTTTTAAATATCTGTAACAAATGTACGCAGTTGAGTCCAAAGGAACGCTATAAGAATGTAAAAGAGCTAAGTGATGCCATCTATAACTATAAGCATCCTTTTAATACTTCATCACTTAAACCGGTTGGTTTCAGAAGTGGGAAGGCTTTAAACATGATACTGGCAAGCACCGTCTATGTCTTTCTGGCTTTTGTCTGTTTTGGCGCCAGAATAGAGAATGTGGAAGGGGCACAGCTCATCTTTGATAGAGCCTGTTATTTTGTGGTATTTGTTGCCCTTATTTTCTGCACCTTTGACTATCAGGGAATACAGTCGTCTTTCCCGCTTACCAGACACTCCAATCCGTTTATCAGAGTACTGGGTATCATTATAATGGATGCCTCGGTCTTGCTGCTGATACTGGTGTGCTGGATGATAGGGGAAAGTGTTCTGTTTCCTCATTAGTATTGTAGCATTCATCAATAAACATTGTTCCCACCCTGAAGGTGGGAATTTTACACAAAATCATGACATTCTGATTAATTATGAAGGTATAAGTAAAAGACGGATAGAATTAAAATGATGATAATGAAAAGGGTGAAAGAGTATGAACGATACAAACAAGAAAGCGGCTGTTGCCACCGTTATAGTACTTCTGATAGTTGCGGCATTCTGGACAGGATTTATGGATAAGACTAAGAAATATACCATCAGTCAGGATTTTTGTAATGTAGAGGTATATAGTCAAAACAGTTCTATAAGGATATGTCTAAGTTCCGATAACAATGCTTATGTTAAATGTAAAAGAAATGACAGGGTCAATGTAAATGGGGATACACTTACTGTTAAAGAGGAAAATGAATGGTTCGGATTCATTAAGTTCAGCAGTCCTAAAATAGAAATATATCTGCCTGAGAAGGAATATGAACAATTAACGGTTGATACGATTAGTGGTTCAACTGATCTGAAGGACAGATTAAGCTTTATAGATGCTGAAATAGAAAGTACCAGCGGAAGCATTGACTGTGATATAGAAGTAATCAATAAAGCGGTATTTAGTTCTACAAGTGGATCTGTTAAGGTGGAAGATTTAAATAACGATGAACTGGCTGTTTCAACAGTAAGTGGCTCAGTTAAGCTGAATAATGTAATAAGTGAAAGATCAATGATAATAGAGACAACCAGCGGATCTATAAAGCTTGATAAAGTGGACAGTGAAAATATTGAGATATCAACAGTATCCGGTTCGGTTAACGGCAAGATATTATCTGATAAGCAGTATCATGTTTCTACACTAAGCGGATCGGTTAATGTTCCCGACAGTAAAGGTATCGAAGTCTGCAATATAGAAACCGTAAGCGGAAGTGTGGATATCAGTAAATAGAAAGCATTAATCAATACATTTGTTTATAATATTCGATATATGTTTGTTTAAAAGCGTTAAACAATGTATCATTAATGCATATGCGTAAGATATTGACTGCAGTCATGTTATGCTTTCTGATCATAGTATCTGCTCCCTTTAATACTTACTCTGAAAAGGGTGAAAGCGTTAAAGTGGGCTATGTACTGTTTGAAAACTATCAGGAAGGCAAGGATGGCGAATATAAAAGAGGTTTTGGCTATGAGTATCTTCAGCGCATAGCCTACTCAACCGGATGGAGCTATGAATATGTTTATGGCTCTTTTTCTGAGCTTCTGGAAAAGCTGGAAAATGGTGAAATAGATCTGATGGGTGATCTTTCCTATACTGAGGAAAGAGCTGATTTAATCAGTTACAGTGCTCTTCCTCAGGGCAAGGAGAACTATTATATTTATTCCATGGTTGATAATATTGAAATTGACCCAATGGATCTTAATACGCTTAATGACAAAAAAGTTGGTGTAGTTTCCAGTTCTTATCAGTATAGTCTGCTTCTGAATTTTATAGAAGATGAGGGCTACAAATTTGAAATTGCTGATTATTCTTCATCTTCTGTTATGAAGGAAGATCTTCATGATGGAATAATTGATGCCATGGTACTTACTGATATGGCATCCAGCGGTAACTATCTGCCTATTGTATCAATCGGTTCTGGTGATTTTTATTTTGGTGTAAATAAAAAGCGTCCTGATCTTTTGAACGAACTGAATATGGCTTTAAGAGAGATTCAGACTTCCGATCCTTATTATAATGAAGTAACTTATTCCAAATATATTGGAGCCTCCAGCCTGAGTAATGCCTACCTCAGCAAAAGGGAAAGAGAGTGGCTGAATAACAGAAACTACAGTATCACTTTAGGCTATCTGGACAGAAATCTTCCTTATTGTGCTACTGATGATAATGGAGAGCTTAATGGTCTTTTATCGCTGGTGGTAAGTGAGTTTAAGTCTTTATTTAATATAGATGTAAAAACTGTTGCCTATGATGATATTGAATCGATTATGGCTGATATTGATAATGGGAAGCTGGATATATTTGCGCCACTATATAAGGATGCCTGGCTGGCAGAGAAAAACAATCTGCTGGTGTCTAATGCGATCAATACAACAACTTTTGTCATGTTCTACGATGGAGAGTTGAGTGAGGAAACATATAGAAGCATTGCCTATGCCAAAAATAATGCGATTCAGAAAGGGGCAATCGATGTTCTATATCCTGATGCAAAGACAGAACGCTACAATGGTCGAAGAGAATGCCTGCAGGCCATATTGAGAGGGGATGTAAATTCAACAATTATTTCTTCAAGCGCTTTGAACCGTTTAAAGAAATATGAAGAAACAAATAAGCTGACTATTATGGAACTGCCAAGTGTTGTAGAAGTATGTGTTGGTACGTCAAGAGATAATGCTGAACTTTTAAATATTACCAATCGTGTAATTCTGTCCTGTTCCGACGATCTGAAGGGTGCAGCCTTAATGGACTACACATATGAGGAACCAGAGTTTACTTTAGCTGGTTTTATTAAGGAAAACTATCTGACGGTAATTATTATTCTGATTCTGGTTATTGCGTTTATGGCAGGTGTTTTCGCTTATTATTTAAATTCGGAAAAAGAAAAGAAAAAGCTAAGTGTCATGGCCTTTAAGGATGCCCTGACCAGGGTGGGCAACAGAGCTGGCTATCTGGACAGAGAAAGAGATGTTCAGCTTTCAATTAATTCTCATGAGGATATTGAATTTGCGATAGTTCTGATTGATATCAACAATCTGAAGAAAACCAACGACCTGTATGGCCATGAAAAAGGTGATATGCTCATTAAAAATACCAGCCGAATTATCTGCCAGGTATTTGACCATTCACCAGTATATCGAATCGGTGGCGATGAGTTTGTGGTATTTCTGACGGGCAGTGACTATATATCGAGATCTGATCTGCTTAAGAAGCTGGATGAAAACAATAAAGGATATAACAGTGAATTGAATCTGGAAAATGGTGAAACCAGTTTTGCGTATGGTATGTCAGAATATATTCAGAACAGTGATAATTCAGTAGCCCAGGTATTTAAAAGAGCTGATGAGGCTATGTATAAATGTAAGAATGAGATGAAGAAAAAATAAGCGAGATAAATCGCTTATTTTTATGAATCCATATCTTCTGAAAAATGAACCCATTTTTCTTTGTGCTGCCGTGCAATTTCTTTGTCAACATCATATTTATTTGGATGAGTAGACAGAAATTCTCTAAAACAGTCTTCACAGAAACAGTGACAGTAATGAGAATATTTTTTATAGTGATCATCATTAACGCCGTGCCGGGAATCAAAAACAGTGAGATATGCATCGAAAATTGGCTGGGAAACCGGAACGCGTTTGCCGCAATGCCCACAGAACAGTCTGTCAATTTCCTCGGTTGCCTCATATTCGTTGCCGTCCCAGTCACATACAGCCTGGATTATTTCTTTAATCAGTATCTCTGTTGATTTATCTGATATTTCATCGTTCAGTCTCATCTCCATGATTTTTGTCAAAACTGGAGACATAGCGTGTCCTATCATATGATTAATCATAATGCCGACTCCTGATTAATACTTTGTGTCATATGAAATTCTTTTTTGAATCTTGAGATAAGTTCAGGATCATTGGTGTTTTTAATAAGGAAGTCAAGGAATTCTTTATTGTTTTTGTTTTTTTCTTCTTTTCTTCCTTCTTTTCTTCCTTGCATCCTGCCTTTCTGAATTAGACCTTGGCTTATATTACACATTGTTTCAATCCTCCTTTGTACTGTGCCGTTTAAATTGAAATTATACACATTTCTGAGCTTTATTATTTTTTCAGAACTTGTAAGTTTATCGGAAAAAATGGTATCAAGTAAATCCAGTATGCCTTTTTCCTGCTGTTTTCCCAGATTTAAAATTTGTATCTCCATCAGGTTATGCCTGCTTCTGCTACTGATTTTTGAATATAACAAATCGGGGAATACAGATAAATCGATAGAATATTTTAAAATAGTACTGGTTTTATACTGCGGTGGATATGGGCAGATCCATATAGTACATACCTTTATAATATTCTGATATTCAGAATGTATGAATTCTGTTCCATATTGATTATTAATCATCGTGGCTGCGTAGAACAGGCTTCTGTTAAATAGAGGATAGCCGGGATTATCCCTGTTCTGCAGTTCAAGATTAATCAGCATGTAATTATCTTCATATGGAAGCTTCGCCTTGATGTAAACATCAAAACGAATATTATCCCCATATATTTTGAGCTGTTCTATAAATGGCAGGACAGATACATTTTAAAACCCTGACTTTTGAGTTTAAACAGTTTGTTACAATATAATCTATATCTACGTTTTTGTATTCTTCAAGGCATTCCTTTAGTATGTGCGCTATAAGGAATTTGTTGGAGAGGATTTTCTTAGCGCAGCTGTCGTAGGCAGCTTCAGATTTTGATTTTTTAGGCATTTTTTACCTCCTATATATGTTATTGCCAAAAAAATCGTAAATTCCTCACTTTTTTTGAAGAAAAACCTAGATAATAGAAAAAATTATGTAAATATTTTCAGAAATAATTACTTGGTATCGTAATTACGATTTCATTATAATATCTGTATTCAGATAATTCAAGTAATAATTTATAACTTTGATATCGGCAGGTACATAGTCAATATTCTTTTCATCTGGAGCTATCCATCTGTATGCCATGTGGTCATGAAGTATGATTTTATTTTTTAAGAAATGACAGATATAGACATCCATGAACAGATGAAAAGTATCATAGTCATGTTCTATGGTACACAGATATTTATCTGTTTCTATATCAGCTTCCATTTCTTCTTTTATTTCTCTTTTGAGGGCAGTTATGGAATCTTCATTGTGTTCAAGCTTGCCACCTGGGAACTCCCACTTGCCTTTGAATTCTCCCTTAAGTCTCTGGGCAATCAGTATTCTGTCTTTGTCTTTAATTATGGCTGCGACTACTTTAACTGTTTTCATATCCTGTTCCTTATTCTTCATCTTTAAAGCTGTAAAGAGGCAATGAATCAGCATGTCTGATAATCAGAAATGCGATTACAAGGTCTATTATAAGTAGAATAGAGTATATTATTCTGGAGCCTATATATAAATTAAAAATACAGGCAAAGTCGGTAGAAAATCCGGCAACAATGCATTTCAAAGAGAAATACATCAGTTCTTGGCGATGCTTTTCATTTTTCAGTGGTATAACCTGTACAATCAGATATAGAAACAATGCCCCATTTAAAATAAGCATTGATAAAAGGAAGTACCAGTATTCTTTAAATATTTCAGTCATAACTTTATTTTAAGTCATAAATGATAAAAGACAGAAACTAATTCTGTCTGTTACCAAATCAAGGAATACATTATAGGACAATATGGTAAGCTTTGCTTACAGCTATAATATATCTTTATTTAAATACGGAATCCATTTATTTTTTTACCGGAATATAGCGGAAAAATGTTTCCGATTGCTTTTGTTTATTATAATGGATATAGGAAGACTTATTTATATGAAGACACATTTATACAACAAACTCATCAGGGACAATATTCCGGAAATTATTAAAGCTTCAGGAAAAGAATGCGATGTAAAAGTATTAGATGATGAAGAGTATATTCAAAAGCTTAAAGAAAAAATAATTGAAGAAGCTAAAGAGGTATATGAAGCTGATGAAAACGAAATCATCAGTGAACTGGCTGATATTCTGGAAATAGTAGAAGCCATAGAAAAATACTATGATATTGATCATAGTACAGTTGAAAAGAAGAAACAGGATAAGGCAATAAAAAATGGAAAGTTTGAGAAAAAACTTCTTTTAACTGAAACAAGAGAGAACTGATTTAAAGACCTGGTAATTGGTATCATCCTGTGGTGGACAGTAGACGGCAAATTCAATTCTTTTAAATACCTTTGGGAAATTATCAAGAACTGTTTTATAGGCTTTCGCGACCGTTTCGGGATTATTCTGGAAAGCCCCACAGCCAAAGGCACCTAATATCAGAGTATCAGCACCCTTATGGGCAGCACAGCTTAAGATATGGATGGCTCTTTTTACATGATAGCCAAATAATTCAGCATCATTCATATATGTTCCATTATTCATAATTCTGGCATGTATATTTGATTTCTGTCTTAAATCAGGAGCTGCACAGGTAATCACATCAACTTTTACCCAGTCTTCTTTATTCATTCTTTTCGGCAGGTCTTCATCAGTTTTGCAGATAATTACTCCCTCGGTATAGATTAGAGAATCTGTTGCTTTTGGATTATTCAGATCATTATGGTGTTTATAGAAAGTGTCTCTTAAATATTTCCTGTAGATCAGGGGATATAAAGTGGAAGTGCGACATAGAGATTCTTCCTGTGCACTGGAGCCTTTGGTTACACCACCACCGGCATGAAAGGCATTCGCAAAGTTTAGTACCGCTATTTTTGAATCTGGATATATTTTATGAAGCTTTGAAGCAGCTTCAAAGCTTCTATTTCTGGTTACTGTAATATCTGTATCATAGGTTATATTCTGATTGAATTCAGGATAATCATCTTCATAATAAACAGTTGTATTCTTTTTGGCCTCATTTACTGATTTTAATAAATCTGGATCTGTATTAATCCAGTTCATGGTATCTTCAAATATTTTTACTCTTTCTTCTCTTGTGGACATACTGTTCTCCTAAAGCTATCGTAATTATTGTATCACTTTAATCAAATCTATGATATCATCGATATCTTCTTTATCCAGAAGCTTGATGATTTTTTCTGTTTTGTCTTTCAGAATATCCAGATTTGATATCTTATT
>JBJFHC010000069.1:0-4501 GCA_051893275.1 Erysipelotrichaceae bacterium
ACATGCCTAACCAGCCGGCAACTACCTAGTATAAAACACGTGAAAGCGCTTTCTGATTCAAATATTGATATATTTAAACATCAAGATTTGAGGTTTAAATAAAAGTGCCTGTCACATAAACAGACACTTCCTTGAGCGATTGTAAACTTATTTACTAACCTACATTATTACCTGCAATACGGCCAAACACAAAGGCATCACCAGTACCCGATCCATCAATACGCTGAGTACCATGGAAACCACCCGTAACTTCGCCTGCAGCATAGAGTCCTTCAATAATATTGCCATCAGTATCTAATACCTCAGTATTGGCATTAATTGTAATGCCACCCATAAAATAATGTGCACCAACTGAGTACTTATAGGCATAAAGTTTTCCCTCAAGCTTAGAACTGGTCTCACGGCCAAACATTTCATCTTCACCATCGTTCCAGGCCTCAATTGTTGTGACAAGGTTGTCTGAATCGATACCTAAAACCTTAGCCAGTTCTTCTGCACTGTCGGCTTCATAAAGAAAACCTAATACCTTGAGTTCCTTCATATTTTCGTTGAGATTATCTTCTCCAAATATCGCATAGACAACACCATCATCCTGAGCCAGAATATCATCAGCCATCTCAAATCTCTCACTGGTAAAACGCAGACCAGAATTATTAACCACGATAGTACCATTCATAGGAAAACCGCCAGGCAGCTTGTTTGGTGTAAGCATGCCATACCCCTCAATGACAACCGGGAAGGTCTGAATCTCACCCAGATCAGTATAGCCAGCTCCGACTTTGATTGAAAGAACCTCAAAATCTTTCAAGGCAGTACTGGTAACAGGTGCCAGGCAGACGGGAAAATCAACAACGATATCTCATATGTTTAAAGATATTAATAAAGTTACTTTTGATGATGGCTATCTTGAGGAACAGGCCAAAGAAAGTCCAAATTTATTTCTTTCATTAAATAAATCACCCTTGTTCATCGATGAAATACAATATGTTCCATCTCTTTTTAGATACTTAAAAATGTATTGTGACAACAATAATGAATATGGACAGTACATTCTTTCAGGTTCTCAGCCATTCAGACTTATGGAGCTTGCCTCAGATTCAATGGCTGGAAGAGTTGCGATTATTGAATTTCCAACTCTATCTCTAAGAGAAATACAGGGAATAGAATTCAATGATTACTTTCTGCCAACTATGGAATATATTCAGAAACGCCATCCATACGCAAAAAAACCAGAGGATATCTGGAGTATTATTCACCGTGGATTTTATCCTGAACTGCAGAATAAAAATGTGAACTGGTATGACTTTTACACCTCTTATGTTAAAACATATCTGGAAAAAGATATAAGAGACTTAAATTCTTTACATGATCTTACAGCTTTCAGAAAATTTATGGTAGCCTGTGCTTCAAGAACAGGTTCTGTACTCGTCTACGCCAATATCGCAAGCGAAGTTGGAAAGGATGAAAAAACTGTCAAGAACTGGATATCCATTCTTGAATCTTCCGGAATTATATATCTTTTGAAGCCTTTTTATCACAATACTCTGAAAAGAGCCATAAAGTCTCCTAAACTGTATTTCAGAGATACTGGACTGGCTGCCTTTTTAACCAGATGGACAACTCCTGAAGTACTGGCAAATGGCGCTCAGAATGAAAATTTCTTTGAAACATTCGTTATTTCCGAATTAATTAAAAGTATGTCCAACACAGGTTTAGATTATAAACAGTACATTTCTTTCTATAGAGATAGAGATGGAAAAAACGAAACTGATTTCATAATTGAAATGAACGGTACTGTTTATCCTATTGAAATCAAATCTTCCGAATCAGTAGATGTGACAATGAGTTCTTCTTTCAGAGTATTCGACACACTGAAAGATAAGAAAAGAGGTATGGGTGCCATCATCTGCTCCAATCCGACTGTAAATTATCTAAGAGACAATGTTCTGCAGATACCATACTGGTATATCTAGACAAAACATCATTATTACAAAAAATCTGAAGCCATTAAACTTCAGATTTTTTCTTTATAATATCTAACTGAAAAACTAAATCTTATTTACTGCATTCTTGCCGGCAACATAGCCATAATACATTGCCATAGAATGAGATACACCCTTTAAAGTAATTGGATATTCAGCCGCAAATCTGGAACCCTGAACATTGCCAGCTACATATAAACCAGGAATGATGTTTCTGTTTTCATCAAAGGTATGGCAATCCTCATCAGACTCCAGACCACCGCATATAACTAACAGCAGTGCGCATTCAAACTTATCGGCATAGAATGGACCCTTTTCTAAGGCAAACATACGGCTGGCCTTCTTGCCAAAGTCAGCATCATAGCCCTCTTTTGCCAGCTTGTTGTATCTTTCAATTGAAGCCAGAGCTGTCTTTTGAGCTTCCTTATCTTCAGGATACATTAAACCTGCAAGCTCCTCTAAGGTATCAGCCTTAAGACATCTTCCATCAGCCACAGCTTCTTCGAGCTGATAAGGTGACTTATAGTTTCGGTAAGTGGCATTATTTTTTGGAGCTTCTTCCTTAGTAATATCCTCAAAGTAACAGGCTCCACCATGTTCTGCCGGCATATATTCAAGCTGTGAAGGCCAGTTTGAATCAAATATCTGCCAGGTCTGTCTGTTCTTCTGCAGTTCAATCTGATTTTCAATCTGCTGACCAGGAAGGTCTTCGTTCATGAAACGCCTGCCATTCATATCAAGATTCAGGAAACCGGCAATTCCCATAACGCCAACACCAGCCAGATCGGCGCCACCACCCATATGGTGAATCATTGGTGCATGACACTGCTGAACTTTTGCGCCTGCCCACATGCCAAGCTTAATGCCATCACCCATATTGGTCATCACACCATTGGCATCAACATTGGTGAACAGTCTCATAATGTTGTTTTCAATAACATCAGGGCAGAAATGCTTAACCATGGCCTCGTTCTGAGAATAATCGCCAGTTGCCATAATTACGCCATTTCTGGCGATAACCTTGAAATAGCTGTTATCCTCATTGTTGCGGATATAGGCACCAACACATCTGCCATCTTCCATAATCAGTTTTTCCGCAAAACAGGCATATCTGGCATCTACATTGCCAGTGGCAACAGCTGCCTCCATATTCTTGTTAAAGTTAACACCCTGATTTGGCAGAAATTCAACCGAAGTAGGATAACATGGAAACTTCTCCTCCATCCAGTTATACTTCTCAGGAAGTGGATAAAAAATAGGAATCAGGAAATTATCCTTGTTCTCATCAGGAATATCTGCACGGGTATTTGGTGCATAGTATAACTCTGGATTTGGTTCAACCCACCAGTCAAATACCTCACCAATATTATTAGCCCATTTAGAGAAAATGGAACGCTTTACCTTGTAGTTAGATTCAGTTACATGGAAATCGGCCATATCGTCAATCTGTTCCTTAGTCCAGGTGTTTCTTCCCCACTTAGCCTGAACATTACCGTTGATTACCGCAAATTCACCCGAACGGCACTGTGGCGCAGTAGCCTTTTCAATCGCTACTACTTTTGCACCCTCTTCGGCTGCCGATCTGGCAGCAGCTACACCAGCCAGACCTAAGCCAATAACCAGTACATCGGTTTCAATGGTTTCCTTCACATTAGAATCCGCAATCTCTGGTGCCTGACCAAGCCAGTCATTATCATCAGCCTCAGAAGTACCTTCATTAACTGTAACTGCTGTTTCACCTTTTGCCTGGGCAATACAGTCATTCAGTGCATTAGCCACTGCCTTGGATGTAACCGTAGCGCCACTTACGCCATCAATATCAGCTGACTGGGCTTCCATTATCTGCTTAACCAGTTCCTCAGCTGCTGCCTGGCCGATGCTGTCGGTTTCCTCAGCCAGATCAAGTACTACCTTTGTAATCTTTGATTCATCAAAAGTGGCAGTTACTTTGACTGCACCCATGCCGGTAGCTGTACCTGTATAAGTGCCAGGAGTATAAACTCCTTCGCTCTTCTTGGCGCAGCCGCCAAGCATAGTGGCAGCAGCTACCCCTAAAGCTCCAGCTGCGGTACTCTTGATAAAATCACGTCTAGAAATTTTACTCATTTTTTCTATACCTCCGGCACTTATTATAAATTTAACAAGTTATCTTCATTTATTCATAAAACATATATACTTATAAACATCATTTATAATAAAATACCCTTATGAATGATAAACAGCTGGAATGCTTCATAGATCTGACAGAAACACTATCATTTTCCAAGACAGCCAGAAATCTCTACACCACTCAGCCCAATGTAACGCATCATATCAAAACCCTGGAAAAAGAACTGAACATAAAGCTGATTGAAAGAGACACCAAGACAGTAACTCTGACAAAGGCTGGAGAAGAATTTTTAAAGTACGCAGAAAACATCAAAAAAGAAATAGATAAAGCTCTCATAGCCATGAACAATATTAACTCAAACAACGAAATAACCATCGGCTTTCCAAGTACCCTGCTTCTATATAATATG